>JAGWVG010000019.1 GCA_018970965.1 Alphaproteobacteria bacterium
GCCTTGGTGGCCGAACTCGCCAAGCTGGGCCGCGACAGCGTGGTTGGGGGGATTTGAGGGCCTAAGCCGCCAAAAGCCTTTCTTCAGACTTTCCGCTTATGCCGAGGCTGGGACACTCGGCACATATGAAACGCATTAAAACCTGGCATCACAGCGTCCGTTGCAACCAATTCTGCGGCGGCATCGCGCTGGTGGGGTGGATCGCGCTTGCCTCAGCCTTGCACGCTTGGCTGACATTGCGCGCTCCTTTTTCAGCGATGCGGCCCATCAATAGCGACAGCTTATTCGCTGCACACAGGGCTTGGGCGATATTGCAAGATACACGCGCTACTCTCAGCTTTCCACTTTCGCGCGTTTTGAGCCCATTTGATATGGCTTATGCTTATATTGTTGAATGGGCGGGCCTTGGCTGGCGCGTCGGACAGATTTTTTATGGCCCACTGGTCCTGTTTGGTTTGGCGCTGGCGCTAACGCGCCTTGTGACGCGCTTAAATGGCGTGCCGTTTTTGGACGCGGCGATCCGGTCAGCGGCTTTGCTGGGCGCTGTGATGGCAGCTGCGGCCGCAAGCGATGTCATCGAACACGCGTCGGGATGGTCTTGGCTCTTCATGGTGTTTGCGCCGGTCTATCATGGCAATGGGTTCCTGCTGGCGTTGCTGGCGATGGCTGTGCCAATCGATCAGCCGCGCCGGATTGCGGGGCTCTGTTTTCTAGCAGTCCTGAGTGATGCCCAAGCAATTGGCGTATTCCTATTGCCCTTTTTGCTGAGCACCTATTTGACGCGTGACGCCCTGAGCCCCCGCTGGCGCGAGGTGATGTTGTGGAGCATTGCTGCAGCATTTTTGGGCCTTCTGCTGCTGTCCTTCTTGCCCATATCGGGGGCGGATGGTGCTACATTTCAAGATTATCTGGCCCGGCTCAGGATGAGCCATCACAATTTTCAACCCTTTTTGGCAGATCTGGCTCATCATCCTTGGTTTCTCGTGCCGGTGGGCGGGTCTGCCTGGCTTGCAATGGCCGCATGGCATGCGCGTCGCGATGCGCCGCAGCGCGATGCAACCCGCATTTTGGTGATGTGCGCCTTAAGCGCATGGGGAAGCCTGCTCCTAACCTTGTTGGTTTATGAAGGGCCACAAAGCTGGCGGTACGCGCATGCCGCGGTCTGGCTTCCTTTCCTTCTGCTCATCCCAAAATTGCGCCGGCCCAATCCCTTACTGAGCTGGGCCGCGCTGATTGCAGGGGCATTTGGGTTTTGGACTGCCGCCGAAACCTTCCATCATGACCGCGACCCGCTAGCGCGCTGCCTGTCGCACCAACTGGGGCTGCGCGCCGGAATGGCCAATTATTGGTATGCGCGAAGCACTGCCGCTGCGACGGATTGGCAACATCACATCACCCCGATCGGGCCCGATGGGCGGGGCTGGCGCGTGAACACAGATTACACCTTAAATCGTGTCGATCCCCGTCATCGTGACCGACCAGCACAGTTCAATTTCATCCTGATGCAAGAGCTTGAGCCTGCAAGGATCGTCCGTGCCTATGGGCCGCCTGCACGGATTGTGACTTGCCCGGGGAGCACCATCTGGGTGTACGAAACATGGCTGCATGTTTTATCATGACGGCCACAGCAACGCGGGCATTTTGTTCCGCAAGCCGCAGTCCCCCTCCTCAGCCCAGCCCGGCAGCAGACAGATGCCCTGATAAAATTAGGAGAAGCGCGCAGTCGGCAAGCGCTTTTGGAGCGGGTGAAGGGAATCGAACCCTCGTCTTAAGCTTGGGAAGCTTCTGCTCTACCATTGAGCTACACCCGCTGGGGTGGAGCGCCCCTGCCATGCTGGCGCAGAGTCGTCAACTAAGGCGGTTTATGTGGGTGTGGGGACTTGCCTTTTTCGACACATCGGCATAACAGCCCGCTCTTCCGCACGATTGTAATGCGATCGGCCTGGCTGAAAGGGCTGCCATGGCTGATGCGAAATCGTCGAACTTGAAAGGACGAAAATGCCCAAACTGAAGACGAAGAGCGGCGTTAAGAAGCGCTTCAAGATGACCGCTACCGGCAAGCTGAAGCACGGCGTTGCTGGCAAGCGCCACCGCCTGATTAGCCATAACGGCAAGTATATCCGCCAAAATCGCGGCACCTCTGTGTTGTCCGATGCCGATACGGCAACGGTCAAGGCATGGGCCCCCTACGGCCTGAAGTAAGGAGCGCTAGACCATGTCACGCATTAAGCGCGGTACAACCACGCACGCCAAGCATAAGCGCATCCTGAAGGACGCGAAGGGCTATTATGGCCGCCGTAAGAATACGATTCGCATTGCGCGTCAGGCCGTCGAAAAGGCTGGCCAATACGCCTATCGCGACCGCAAGGCGAAAAAGCGCACCTTCCGCGCGCTTTGGATTCAGCGTATCAACGCTGCTGTCCGCGCCGAAGGCCTGACCTATGGCCTGTTCATGCATGGCCTGAAGCTGGCCGGCGTTGAACTGGACCGCAAGGTTCTGGCCGATCTCGCCATGAACGAAGCTGGTGCATTTAGCGCCATCATCGCGCAGGCGAAGGCGGCGCTGCCCAAGGCAGCTTAACGATCCACTTTCGTGAATGCGCACATGGGCGTGAACGGTGCTTGCCGTTCGCGCCCATTTGCTTATCAGGCACAGGCTATGACCGATCTTGCATCTTTGAACGCACAGGCGCTGGCCGCCATTGACGCTGCCGCATCGTTGGACGCGCTGGAAGCTGTCCGCATTGAAACCTTGGGCAAGCAAGGCAGTGTCACTGCGCTGCTGAAATCTTTGGGCCAAATGTCTCCTGAAGAACGCCAGACCCAAGGCCCGGCGATCAACGGTCTGCGCGAAGCGGTGACCAGCGCGATTGCGGCAAAGAAGGACGCACTCGAAAGCGCGGCGCTCAACGCCCGGCTGGCGACCGAGCGGCTGGATATGACGCTGCCCGCGCCCGATGCGCACGCAGGCTCGGTCCACCCCGTAAGCCAAGTGATGGATGAGCTGGCCGAAATTTTTGCCGATATGGGCTTTGCGGTCGCCGAAGGCCCGGAAATCGAAGATGATTGGCATAATTTCACCGCGCTCAACATCCCAGAGACGCATCCGGCGCGCGCGATGCATGACACCTTCTACTTCCCTGAAGACGCAGGTGAAGAGGCCAAGCAGATGCTGCTGCGCACGCACACCTCGCCCGTGCAAATCCGCACGATGCTCAATCAAAAGCCGCCCATTCGCGTGATTGCGCCGGGCCGCGTCTATCGATCAGACAGCGATGCCACGCACACGCCGATGTTCCACCAGATTGAAGGCCTTGTGATTGATAAGGGCATTCATATGGGGCATTTGAAATGGACGCTGGAGACGTTCCTCAAAGCCTTTTTTGAGCGCGATGATGTCGTGCTGCGGCTGCGGCCCAGCTATTTTCCCTTTACCGAGCCAAGTGCCGAAGTGGATGTGGGCTATACCCTCGTGAACGGCAAGCGCGTCATTGGTGGGTCTGAAGGCTGGATGGAAGTTTTGGGCTCTGGCATGGTCCATCCGCGCGTGATTGCGGCCTGCGGCCTCGACCCCAATGAATATCAAGGCTTTGCCTTTGGCACCGGCGTCGACCGGCTGGCCATGCTGAAATATGGGATGGATGATTTGCGCGCCTTTTTCGATGGTGATCTGCGCTGGCTGAAACATTATGGCTTTGCAGCGCTGGATGTCCCCACATTGAGCGGGGGAGTAGGCGCATGAAATTCTCCCTCTCATGGCTGAAAGAGCATCTCGATACGGATGCCGATATTCAGGGCGTGGCGGACGCGCTGAACCGCATTGGCCTTGAAGTTGAAGGCATTGAAAACCCGGCGGAAAAGCTGAAAGGCTTTACCGTTGCCAAGGTGCTGACGGCGGACCGCCACCCACAGGCCGATAAGCTGCAAGTGCTGACCGTGGATGCGGGCCAAGGGCCTTTGCAAGTGGTCTGCGGCGCACCCAATGCGCGCGCCGGCTTAGTTGGGGTCTTTGGCGTCGAAGGCGCGGTTGTCCCTGCCAATGGCATGGTTTTGAAAAAGGCCGCCATTCGCGGTGTCGAGTCCAATGGCATGATGTGTTCGACGCGCGAGCTGGAATTGGGCGATGATCATGACGGCATCATCGAACTGCCCAACGACGCGCCAATTGGCACGGCCTTTGCCGATTATGCCCAGTTGGATGATCCCATTATTGATGTCGCCATCACGCCCAATCGGCAGGATTGCATGGGCGTGCGCGGCATTGCGCGCGATTTGGCGGCAGCGGGCCTTGGCACGCTAAAGGCGCTCAACGTCCCATCAATTAGCGGCAGCTTCCCCTGCCCCACCGAGATCCGCATTGCCGACCCAGAAGGCTGCCCGGCCTTTTATGGCCGCGTTGTGCGCAGCGTGACCAATGGCGAAAGCCCAGATTGGATGCAGGCGCGCCTCAAGGCCGCGGGCCAACGCCCGATTTCCGCGCTGGTCGATATCACCAATTATGTGATGCTTGATCATGGTCGGCCCAGCCATGCTTATGATCTGGCCAAGCTGACCGGCGCTGTTTCCGCCCGCCGCGCAGCGGACGGAGAGACTGCCACCGCGCTCAACGGCAAGGACTATACGCTGACCGCCAACATGACAGTGATTGCCGATGAAGCGGGCGTGCATGACATTGCCGGCATCATGGGTGGAGAACATTCGGGCTGTGCCGAAACCACACGCGACGTGTTGTTGGAAGTCGCCTATTTCACGCCAGAGCGGATTGCGAAGACCGGCCAATCCCTCGCCCTGACGTCTGACGCGCGCAGCCGCTTTGAACGCGGTGTGGACCCTGCCTTTTTAGAGGATGGGTTGGCCGTGCTGACCGGCCTCATCCTCGACATCTGCGGCGGTGAAGCGTCTGAAATTGTCCGCGCGGGCGAACCGCCACTGGCGCAAAAAACGCTGAGCTATGATTTCGGCCTTTGTGCGCGTTTGGGCGGCATTGATGTGCCACAAGATAAGCAGACAGCCATTCTGACCTCTTTGGGTTTCGCCGTTGCAGGCAATCAAGTCACTGTGCCGACGTGGCGTCGCGATGTGGATGGCCCAGCCGATTTGGTGGAAGAAGTCATCCGCATCATTGGGCTCGACAACGTCCCGTCAACAGCACTGCCGCGTGCGGAAGGCGTGGCTAAGCCCACCGCAACCCCCATGCAAAAGGTCGAGCGCCGCATGCGCCGCACGGCCGCTGCACGCGGGCTGAACGAAGCCATCAACTGGTCTTTCCTACCAGAAGCGCAAGCTGCTGTGTTTGGCGGCGGCACATGGACGCTGGCCAACCCGATTAGCGAGGACATGAAAGTCATGCGTCCCTCGCTGCTGCCGGGCCTCCTGTCTGCTGCGGGCCGCAATTTGGACCGGGGGGCAAGCTCTGTCCGCCTGTTTGAACTGGGCCGCCGCTATCTGGCCGACGGCGAAAAGCTGACCTTGGGGCTTGTGCTGGCGGGCGAACGCCAAGCGCGGGGCTGGGCCAGCGGCAAGGCGCACTGCTTTGACCCCTATGACATCAAGGCCGAAGTTATGGCGCTGCTCGCAGCTGCCGGAGCGCCTGTCGATAATCTGCAAGTGATGGGCGACGCGGGCGACCATTTCCACCCCGGCCAATCCGCCACGCTGCGCCTGGGGCCGAAAACCATCCTTGCCAGCTTTGGCGCGCTCCACCCCAATGCTGCCAAGGCCTTTGATCTGGATGGCGCGGTGATGGCCGCCGAAATCTATCTCGATGCCATCCCCGCCAAACGCGGCGGCGGCAATGGCTTTATGCGCCCAGCCTATACGCCGCCCGCACTGCAAGCCGTGACGCGCGATTTTGCTTTCTTGGTGCCCTCTGACCTTCCCGCCGGCGATCTCGTCCGCGTGATTAAGGGATCAGATAAGGACAATATCACCGCAGCCCGCCTGTTCGACCAGTTTATGGGCGCTGGCGTGCCCGAGGGGCAAAAATCGCTGGCGATCGAAGTGACACTTCAGCCCGCTGAGAAAAGCTATGGCGAAGAGGATTTGAAAGCCATTGCCGAGCGCGTGGTGGCGGCAGCGTCGAAGCTGGGGGCCGTGCTGCGGGGGTGAGGCTGGAGCGGGTGAAGGGAATCGAACCCTCGTCGTAAGCTTGGAAGGCTTCTGCTCTACCATTGAGCTACACCCGCAACGCATCGAGGGGCCATGCCATCCTCTTGCGCAGCGCGGCCTTGCCACTTTGGGCAGGCGCGCGTCAAGCATTTCTGCGCTGCGTGCGGTGATTAAGGCTGGATCAGGAAGGTCGCAGCCGCCAGCAGCGCGGTAAGTGCGCCAAGGCCCAAAGACAAGTTACGGCGCAGCGCCAGCCAGCCTTGTGGCAGGCTGAGCGTTAACGCCATTTCTCGATCCACCAGCGGGCTGATCAGCAAGCAGACAGCGATGATGGCAAGCGATGGCCCCGGCCAGCTCCACCCGAAAATCCAGGGCAGATAGGCAGCAAGTGAAATCAGGCTGGGCAAAACGCCCGCGACATAGAGCCAGCGAGGGGCATGCGGGTTGCTAATGCCAAGGCCCCACCAGACGCCGCCCAAAAAGCTGAAAATCAGTGCGGCATAGCCAAAGCCACCCGCAAGCGCCGTCCAACGCAGCCCTTCATCACTCAGCAGCAACACAGCAAAAATCTGCGGAAGCAGCCCCGCATAGCCCAAGAAGCGTGCGCGCCCATCAAGAAAAGAAGCCGTCATCATTATGAAATTATGCCTTTACCTATAGGGTTGGATCAAGCCTGACGACCTGTGCGGCGGCATTTGTCGGAACAATAGACGACATTCTCCCAATCGCGTGCCCATTTCTTGCGCCAGACAAAGGGGCGCGCGCAAACCGGGCAAAGCTTTTGCGGAAGATCTGACTTTTGCCGCATCCGGGGCATGAAGCGCGTCCTTTGGAAGTTTAAAAAGGGCTGATTTTGGGGAGACATCCCCCCTCAACCCTTGAAAAAGCGAAGAGGGCTTCAATCTAAGCCCAAAAAGGTCTACGTTAACCCGAGCGAATGGCCATATTGGCAACAAGGGATGCCCCCCTTGCCCGGTATCAGCCAATCCCGGCTGCAAAGCGTAAGGGGAATTATTTTGGCTGACTTTACTGCCGCTCCGTCCGGCCTCAGCGCTCTCATCGCGAATAGCCCAGTGGCCTCGGTCATCAGCAATCCGCGCTTGCAGGATAACCCAATCATCGCCTGCAATCAGGCCTTTATCGATCTGACAGGCTATCCCGAAAATGAAGTTGTCGGGCGCAATTGCCGCTTTCTGGCGGGCCCAGCGACCGAGCCGCGCCTCTCGGAAATGATCCGCGAAGGGGTGCGCGAAAAGCGACCGGTTCTCGTCGAAATTCTGAATTACAAGAAAAACGGCACGCCCTTCCGCAATGCAGTGCTTGTCGCGCCGATTTTTGATGCCGAAGGCGAGCTAGAATATTTCCTTGGCTCGCAAGTGGAATTGCCGGAGGACGCACCCGGGCCAAGCGCAAGCCGCCATGATAAGGCCATGAAACTGGTCAATGCATTGACCCCGCGCCAACGCGAGGTTCTGGAGCATATGGCGATGGGCAAGCTGAACAAGCAAATTGCCTATGATCTGGGCTTGAGTGAGCAGACGGTAAAGATGCATCGTGCCGCCTTGCTTGACCGGCTGGGCGCCGCGACGACTGCAGATGCCATTCGCATTGCTGTCGAAGCTAATATTTCTGCCCCGGCCCAAGCTTAAGCCCGCCCAGTCCGATCCTTACGCGCGTGATCCTGACCTTTAGGTCACAGCCTTTCGGGCATATCGACCGGACGGCGCGTGCGTCCTAATGGCCCCTTGCCGGGACGGGAATCCCCCTCTCTCTCCTCCCCTTCCGGCACTTTCCCTTTTTATTAAAAAGCAGCCAGTTACAAAAACTGGTGGCATTTTTGTGCGTGCGCGGTCATCTGTACCCCGAACATGAGGCGATGACGCGAGGGGACTGATGCACGCGGCTTTGGCGCAACCTTCTTGGGTGATGCTGGCTTATCTTTTGGCCGGTATTTTCTTCATTCTCGCGCTGCGTGGGTTGTCTTCCCCAGCCACATCGCGCCGGGGCAACCGCTTTGGCATGGCCGGGATGGCCATTGCGGTCTGCACGACGCTGACCACGCATGAAATTGCAAGCCTGCCAGAAATTTTGGGCGCCTTGGCCATTGGCGGCGGCATTGGTTGGATTACCGCACGGCGCATCGCAATGACTGACATGCCACAATTGGTGGCGGCCTTTCACTCGCTGGTCGGCTTGGCCGCGGTGCTGGTGGCGGCTGCGGCATATTTGGAGCCCGCCAATTTCGGCATTGCCGGGCCTGATGGACTGATCCACACCGTCAGCCGGATTGAGATGGGCCTGGGCATTGCGATTGGCGCAATTACCTTTTCAGGCTCGATCATTGCATTCCTGAAGCTCAACGGAAATATGTCGGGCAGCCCGATTTTGCTGCCCGCACGACATGTGATTAATTTGGGGACTTTGGCGGCAATTTTAGGATTGATTGCCTATTTTCTGACCGATCAATCGGCATGGGTTTTCTGGACGATCACCGCTCTCTCTTTTGCGATTGGCTTTTTGCTCATCATCCCCATTGGCGGGGCAGACATGCCGGTGGTTGTCTCCATGCTCAACAGCTATTCGGGCTGGGCGGCCGCTGCGATGGGCTTTACGCTGCAAAATAGCGCCATGATTATCACTGGCGCGCTGGTGGGCTCATCCGGGGCGATCCTCAGCTATATCATGTGTAAGGCGATGAACCGCAGCTTTATAAGCGTGATTGCAGGCGGCTTTGGCGCGGAAGCGGCGGCGAGTGGCGGCCCCGCCAAGGAACAGCGCCCATGGAAACGGGGCTCTGCTGAAGATGCCGCTTTCCTGCTCAAAGAGGCCGAACAAGTCATCATCATCCCCGGCTATGGGATGGCCGTGGCGCAAGCGCAGCATATTTTGCGCGAAATGGGGGATCTACTCAAAAAAGAGGGCGTGCGCGTGAAATACGCGATCCACCCGGTCGCAGGCCGCATGCCAGGCCATATGAACGTGCTGCTGGCTGAAGCGAATGTGCCTTATGACGAAGTTTTTGAGCTGGAAGATATTAACAGTGAATTCGCCCAGACCGATGTCGCCTTTATCATCGGCGCGAATGATGTTGTGAACCCAGCTGCAAAGACGGACAAAACCTCCCCCATTTATGGGATGCCTGTGTTTGATGTCGATAAAGCGAAGACCATCATGTTCATCAAACGCTCAATGGGCGGTGTAGGTTATGCCGGGGTGGACAATGATGTCTTCTATATGGACCAGACGATGATGTTGCTGGCCGATGCCAAGAAGATGGTCGAAGACATTGTGAAAGCGCTGCAGCACTAGGTTGATTGGCATCGTCGCCCTCGCCCCTTAAGAGCAGGTCATGTCTCTGGATTCGGATCTTCAGCTGGCGCTAGCCTTGGCCGATGCGGCGGGGGACGCCATTCGCCCCTATTTCCGCGGCAGTTTTGGCTTGGAAAGCAAATCCGACGCCTCGCCTGTCACACTGGCGGATCGCGCGGCCGAAGAGGCCATGCGGCTCATGCTGAAGCGCGAGACACCGCGTGATGGCATTATTGGCGAAGAATTTGGCACAGAGCGCGCCGATGCCAGCCGCGTCTGGGTACTCGACCCAATTGATGGGACGACCAGCTTTGTCGCGGGCCGGCCGATTTTTGGGACGCTGATTGCTCTGTTGCAAGATGGCTGGCCTGTGCTTGGCATTATCGACCAACCCATCACGCGCGAGCGCTGGGTGGGTGCGATTGGCCAGCCAACCCAGTTTAATGGCCGTCCTGCGACAACCCGTCGCTGCCGCACGCTGGACGATGTCATTTTGGCGACGACAAGCCCACATCTGTTTACAGAGCATCAGGCCGATCATTTCTTGGGCCTTGCAGGTAAAGTCGCGCGCCGCCGGATTATCTATGGCGGGGATTGTTATAATTACGGCCTTGTTGCCAGCGGTCATGTTGATCTGGTGGTGGAAGCTGGCCTGAAACTGCATGATTTTGCAGCCCTTGTGCCGATTGTTGAGGGGGCAGGCGGCAATATGTGTGATTGGCACGGCCATCCGCTTAACGCAGACTCCTCGGGCGAGGTGATTGCGCTGGGCGACCCTGCACGGCTGGAAGATGTGCTGGAGGCACTGGCACATCAACACTGCGCTTGAGAGCCAATTTTGCCCCATTTCGCACATTGATCCACAGCTTCGGCAGCTTGCCTCTTTCCCTTCACCGCGCCCTCGCGTAACGATCCTTGGCCATGTGGCATCTCTATCAATTTGCTTTGTGTCCCTTTTCCCGCAAGGTCCGCCTTTTGATGGGCGAAAAGGGCGTGGGCTATGAACTGGTCCGCGAATATCCGTGGGAACGGCGCGACGAATTTCTGGATTTAAATCCAGCCGGCCAAGTGCCTGTGCTGGTGAATGCCGATAGTGGGATTACCCTTATCCATTCTGACGCGATCAGCGAATATCTGGAAGAAACGGTGGATCAAGCACCGATGATTTCCGGTACCGCCGTCAACCGCGCCGAAATTCGTCGCCTGGTCGCGTGGTTTGATGAGCAATTTTATTTTCAGGTGGTCGGCCCGCTGTTGCACGAACGGATGGAAAAGCGGCTTGTGAGCCGCACAACCCCCGATGCAGGTGTTCTGCGCATGGCGATGCGCAATGCCAACCAGCTGCTCGATTATATGGATTGGCTGCTCGACCACCGCAATTGGCTGGCGGGCGCAAGCCTGACACTGGCTGACCTTGCAGGGGCGGCACATATTTCGGTGGCGGACTATCTGGGCGGCATTGATTGGCGCAGCCATGAACAGACGCGGCGCTGGTATTCGGGGCTTAAATCACGCCCCTCCTTCCGCCCCCTGTTGAGCGAACGGATGGAAGTCATCCCGCCGCCGCCGCATTATGACAAGGTCGACTTCTAAGCGCGGGTCGCGGTGAGAATATAGTTCAACGAGATATCATCGGACAAATGCAGTCCCGCGCTGGCCGAAAAGGCAATACCGCGAACCATGCCAATGCGCAGGCCAACGGCCTCTAGCAACAGTGTAAGCTCTTCCGGCGTTAGAAACTTGTCCCAATCATGCGTGCCTTTGGGGATGGCCCCGAGCCCTTCGGCCAAGGTGATCATGGCGAGCTTGGATTTGGCGGTTCGGTTGGGCGTGGAAAGGATCATCAAACCACCTGGGGCCAAGCGCGCCGCCAGCGCAGCGACAAAGGTCGCCGGATCTGTGACATGCTCAATCACTTCCATCGATGTGACAAGGTCAAATGTCCCATCCATCGCCGCCACATCGACGCAGCGATAGCTGATCGATAATCCGCCTTCATCGGCATGATGTTGGGCCGCGGCCACATTTTCCGGCGCGGCATCGACACCCGTGACACCTGCGCCCAGTCGAGCCAGAGGCTCACACAGCAAGCCAGCCCCACAGCCAACATCCAGCGCTGATCGCCCGATAAGCGGTCGAAAGCTGCCCTCTTGCCCCGGCCAGTGCGCGTCAATGGCCGCACGAATAAAGCGCAATCGGACGGGATTCAGCTTGTGCAACATTGCGGATGAGCCGGTTGGATTCCACCAATCGGCCGCCAATTGGCCAAAATGGGCGGCTTCTGCCGGGTTGATCGTGGTGGATGTGCTTGCCTTTGCCATGCCCCTTCCCTAACAGGGCCGCGCCTTTTGGCCAAATCTGCAATTGGTTTACGAAACAGGAAAATCGATGGCCCGCATCGTGATGAAATTCGGCGGAACGTCCATGGCGGGAACAGAGCGGATCCGCAATGTCGCCGCGCGCGTGAAGCATGAAGTTGACCTTGGCAATCAAGTCGCCGTGGTTGTCTCGGCGATGGCAGGCGAAACTGATCGTCTTGTGAACTTTTGCCGCGAGGCGGCTCCACTCCATGACCCCAAAGAATATGACGTGGTTGTTGCCGCGGGCGAGCAGGTGACGTCAGGCTTGCTGGCAATTACGTTGCAAGCAATGGGCGTAAAGGCGCGCAGCTGGCTGGGATGGCAATTGCCGATCCGCACCAGCGATGCGCATGCCTCTGCCCGGATTGAAGATATTGATACGGCCGCGCTGATTGCGGCGATGTCATCGGGCGAAGTCGCCGTTATCCCAGGTTTTCAGGGCGTCACCGCCGACAACCGCATCACCACGCTGGGGCGTGGCGGGTCCGACACATCGGCCGTGGCTGTGGCGGCGGCTGTCAAGGCGGACCGCTGCGACATCTACACTGATGTGGATGGCGTTTACACGACCGATCCGCGCATCGTCCCGCGCGCCCGCAAGCTGGCGAAGGTGACCTATGAAGAGATGCTCGAACTGGCGAGCGTCGGCGCCAAGGTGTTGCAGACACGCTCTGTCGGCCTTGCGATGAAAGAAAATGTCCGCGTGCAGGTGCTGTCTTCTTTTGATGCGCCGACGGACAACCCCATCCCCGGGACACTGATTGTTGGGGATGATGAAATCGGAGATGACGAAATGGAACGCCAACTGATCACCGGCATTGCGCATGATAAGAATGAGGCGAAGGTCACGCTGACCAGCGTGCCCGACCGCCCAGGTGCCGTGGCGAGCATTTTTGCACCACTGGCCGATGCGAACATCAATGTCGACATGATCATCCAGAATATCGCGCATGATACGGGCTCGACCGACGTCACCTTTACAGTGCCGGGCGCCGAGCTGGCACGCGCGATTGA
>JAGWVG010000264.1 GCA_018970965.1 Alphaproteobacteria bacterium
ACGACAGCGAGATGCTCTTCCGGGATGTTGAGCGGTTTTAAGGGCTTTTGCTGGCCATCAATCAAATAGGGTTCGATATGTTTGCCCGAGGCAATGCGCGCGGCAAAAACGGCGAGCTGCAGCGGACTGGCTTGCACATAACCTTGGCCAATGGTGGCGTTCAGCGTGTCAGATTGCGACCAATCCTTCTCGAATTTCCGCTTTTTCCACGCGCTATCGGGTACAGTGCCATAGCGTTGTGATGGCATTGGCAGTTCAAATTCTTGGCCCAAGCCCAACATACGCGCGATGGGTGCGATGCGGTCATAGCCAATGCGGCGACCCATTGAGTAGAAATAGGTGTTGCAGCTCTTCATCAGCGCATGGCGCATGGTCATCGGCCCATGGCGCCCTAGGCAGCGGAAGGTGCGGTTGCCCAGCCGATAGCCGCCATTGCACACCACCACCTCTTCAGGGTCGACACCTGCTTGCAACAATGCAATCGCTGCGGCTGGCTTTACGGTGGAGCCAGGCGGGTATAGCCCCTGCATAGCCTTGTTCAGCATGGGGATATGGTCATCTTCCTGCAGCATTTTCCATTCCAAACGGCCAATGCCGTCGGAAAAGCTGTTGGGATCAAAAGCGGGCATGGAAGCCAAAGCCAATATGCCACCTGTGTGACAATCAATCACGACGGCAGAGCCAGATTCAAGGCCCAGTCTCCGCCCCGCAAAATCTTGCAGCCCTGCATCAATGGTGAGTTTTACTGTTTTACCGGGCACATCCGGGCGCGTCGCTAAATCGCGCACCAGCTTGCCCCGGGCAGTCACTTCTGTGCGCTTGGCTCCCGGCTCGCCACGCAGCAGCGCTTCCTGCGTCTTTTCCAGTCCGGCTTTGCCAATTTTGAACCCCGGGGTAATCAGCAGCGGGTCGTGGTTTGTTTCATAATCCTTGGCAGATGCTGCGCCGACATACCCAATTAAATGCGCAACACTTGCGCCTTCTGGGTAAAAACGCGTGAAATATTCGCTGGGGGCCACGCCGGGCATGTCCGGTGTTCTCAGGCTAACCGCGGCAAAAGTTTCCCAATCAATATTTTCAGCAACGGGAACGGGTTGAAACCCAAAAGCCTTTTTCAAATCGGCATGCACGCGAGCGACATCTTCCGGGGCCAGCTTCATAATCTGCTGCAACTGGCCAATGACGGCATCCTTATCGATCAGTCGATCGGGAATGAGGTCAACGCGGAATGCTGTTTTGTTGAGGGCAATGGGGCGGCCCTTGCGATCAACAATCCAGCCGCGGCGCGGAGGAAGAATTTGCAAATTTACGCGGTTGCTTTCCGCGAGCAGGGAATATTTCTCATTCTCCGCAACGGCCAACCACGCCATCCGCGCGGCGAGCAACGTACCAATGCCAATTTGCGTCGACCCCAAGAAGAAGGCGCGGCGCGAGAAGGTAAAGCTTTGCTGCGCCTCGGTCATGTGCCGATCGCTGCCCAACAGCCATTTCATCATAGGCGCCACCGAAGCCGGTCGAGCGAGGCACAGGTGCGCACGGCCAAGGGAAAGGCCAGAATTGAAACGATGATCTGTGGTATGATGACAATGGCACTGGTGTTGCCGCCTGCTGAGTTTGCAAGGCCCAAGCCGGCAATCAGAACCACGGCAATCAATGAGCCGGCAATTGCCCAATCCTGACGATAATCGCGCCACATCATCCAGCGATCAAAAATGTCGAGAATGAGGAACACCGAGGTCCACAGCAGCATGGCCGATCCAATGGGTTGGCCGCTGAATAAGTCATCGAAAAAGCCAAAAAACAAGGCGACCCAGCTCGGCCACAGATCGCGCACCAAGGTGCGCCATGCGAGCAACATGAGGAGCCCAAGTGGCGGAAGTAGAGGATACATCGCAATTGTTGGCAGCGATGCCAGTGATCCCAACATGACGGACAGTGCCGGAATGCCCACCAATGCCCAAGGCGCAGCTTTACGGTTGAGCCGGGGCTCATAACCGCGCGGCATTAGCGTTTCCCTTTGGCTGTAAAGACGGAAGGGGCCTCAGGCGGAGCGCTTTGAAAAATAGGCTCCACAAGCGCGTAATCGAGGCGGTTCGGATCAGCCATTGGCCGCGCCAAAGCGCCCTCGCGACCGGCTTTAAGCGCTTGAGCCACGGGAATATTAGGCCGGTAAATGCCTCCCGAACCCGAGGTTATGAATACGTCTCCGGCCCTAAAGGGCGCATTTCCGCCGGATAAGGGGCGCAACGTTAATCGTCCGTCCCCCGTTCCAATTGCCAGCGCTGGAGTGCCGTCGCTTGCGCGTTTGACCGGAGTGACATTGGCCCCGTCGACAATCAGCAGAACGCGCGCCGAATGGCGGCCCACAGCAACGATGCGCCCAATAAGGCCTTCTGGCCCCAGAACGGGTTGGCCCTTGGCGACGCCATCTTCGGCGCCTGCGGCAAGCGTTGCAAAACGACGGCTGCTGGCCCCGGTAGAGCTAATCAAGCGCGCGGCGGTAATTGGCGGGTGGGCTTTGTCTTTTATCC
>JAGWVG010000265.1 GCA_018970965.1 Alphaproteobacteria bacterium
TGTCGGCTCTACCTCAAAATCTGCGCCGCTATGATTGATGCACGGCGCAAGGCTCGGCACACCCAGACGGCGCATATCATCCATGAAGATGGAGAGTTTTTCGGTATTGGAAATGTCAAAACTCATTGAGGCGGCGAAGAAATCTGCCGGGTAATGTGCCTTGAGCCATGCGGTTTGATAGGCCAGCAGCGCATAGGCCGCCGCGTGCGATTTATTAAAGCCATAGCCCGCAAATTTATCAATCAAATCAAACAGCTCATTGGCTTTGCCGGCGTCAATCTGGTGGTGTTCTGCACAGCCATTTACAAAAATAGCGCGCTGTTCATCCATTTCTGATTTGATCTTTTTGCCCATGGCACGGCGAAGCATATCGGCGCCGCCCAATGTGTAGCCCGCCAAGATTTGCGCCGCTTGCATCACCTGTTCTTGATAAACGAAGATGCCATAAGTTTCAGACAAGATGCCTTCGAGCAGCGGGTGCGGATATTCAATTGGCACACGGCCATTTTTACGATCGCCAAAGAGCGGGATGTTATCCATTGGGCCCGGCCGATAGAGCGAGACGAGCGCGATAATATCCCCGAAGTTCGATGGGCGGACAGCCGCCAGCGTGCGGCGCATCCCTTCCGATTCCAACTGGAAGACGCCCACTGTGTCGCCCTTTTGGAGCAGCGCATAGACGCCCGCATCATCCCAGCTCAGGGTATCGAGATCGGGCCGCACCCCCGTACGCCGCTCAATCAATTCCAGCGCGCGCTGGATAACCGACAGAGTTTTAAGGCCCAAAAAGTCAAACTTCACCAGCCCCGCGCCCTCGACATATTTCATGTCAAACTGCGTTACGGGCATATCGGAACGCGGATCACGATAAAGCGGGACAAGCTGATCGAGCGGGCGATCCCCAATCACCACGCCCGCCGCGTGGGTCGAACTGTGGCGCGGAAGCCCTTCAAGCTTCATCGCCAAGTCGAGCAGCTGGCGGACCTGATATTCATTTTTATATTCGGCCGCCATTTCAGGCACGCCATTCAAGGCGCGGTCGAGCGTCCACGGGTCAGTCGGATGGTTGGGGATCAACTTAGCAAGCCGATCGACCTGACCATAGCTCATCTGCAACACCCGGCCAGTGTCTTTCAAAACGGCACGCGCCTTCATCGTCCCAAAGGTGATGATCTGCGCGACATGATCCGCGCCATATTTCTGCTGAACATAGCGGATCACTTCGCCACGCCGCGTTTCGCAGAAATCGATATCAAAGTCGGGCATGGAGACGCGTTCGGGATTGAGAAAGCGCTCGAAGAGCAGGCCCAATTTAATCGGATCAAGATCAGTAATCGTTAGCGCCCACGCAACAACCGAGCCCGCGCCCGAGCCACGGCCCGGGCCAACCGCTATGCCTTGCTCCTTCGCCCATTTTATAAAGTCGGCAACGATAAGGAAGTAGCCGGGAAAGCCCATTTGGATGATCACATCCAACTCAAAATCAAGCCGCGCGAAATAGGCGTCTCGATCTGCATCGGGGATCAGCTCTAAGCGCTTTTCGAGGCCCGCACGCGCATCGGCGCGCAGCTGATCAGCCTCGCCTTCCTTATCGCCCACAGTCGGCAAAATTGGGGCGCGCTTGGGCGCCATCACGGCACAGCGTTGCGCCACCACCAGTGTATTGGCAAGCGCCTCAGGCAGATCCTCAAACAAGCGCTGCATGTCTTTGGCCGGCTTCATCCAAGCATCGGGCGAGCTTTTGGCGCGGTCTGTGCTATCAATATAGGCGCTGGCTGAAATACACAGCATGGCATCATGCGCGGGATGAAAATCGGCTTCAGCATAACAGGCCGGGTTGGTTGCTACGATCGGTATGTCGAGCGCGTAAGCAAGGTCCAGCAATGCGTCTTCCGACGCCCCCTCTACCGGGTCTAGCCGACGCGTAATCTCGACATAGAGCCGGTTAGGGAAGAGGCCCCGCAGCGCTTGCGCATAAGTCTCGGCGGCTGCAGGCTGATCCTCTGCCAACAAGCGGCATAAAGCGCCTTCGCTGCCGCCCGTAAGCGCAATCAGGCTCTCATTATGCTGTGCAAGCTTGTCCCATGTGACGTGCGGCGGCTCTTCAACCGGCCGAGCGAGGTGCGCAGCTGAAACGAGTGCGCAGAGATTGTTATATCCGGCTTCATCCTGCGCATAGAGCGCAAGCCAATCATAAACGGGCGTCGTCCCCTCAGGCCGACCGGGGCGCAACACGCATAAGAAGGTGCCGATAATTGGCTGCACGCCAGCGCTTTTACAGGCGTCCGATATTTGAGGTGCCGCATAGAGCCCGTTGCGGTCACACACTGCGACTGCAGGATAGCCCAATTCCTTTGCCCGCTTGGCAATATCCTTCGGGCTGATTGCACCTTCCAGCATCGTGAAGGCAGAAAAAACGCGAAGCGGGACGAAGGGCGAGAAAGGCATAAGCAAACCTTAAGCACGGCCTGTGAAGATGTTAACAGATTCGCGCGAACGACTTGGGGATAAGATTTTTTCGCGTGCCTC
>JAGWVG010000266.1 GCA_018970965.1 Alphaproteobacteria bacterium
GCTTCGACAATCACCGTCTGAATACCGGCGGATTGCAGGCGGATGGCCAAAGCAAGGCCGCCAAAGCCTGCGCCAATCACGATTGCCGTTTTCACTGTCATTTCTCCAATATCGCTCGAATGGCGCGCCTTATGGGCACAGGCGGCTTGCCAGCCAGAACCCGCAGCTTATCTGCCCATGTCGATTGCCCCGCATAGAAGCGCGCAATCAACCCCTCCGAAAGTCCGTAGAACCGCTGGAGGATGCGGTATCGCTCGGCAGGAGCGGCTGCGCGGAACAACATCGCATCCAGCATCCGGTAAAAGCCCCGCGCCTTCCAAAGCTTGAGCGCGTAGGAAAATGTTGTGCCCGGTTTAGGCAGCGGGTCGGCCGCAAACCGGGCGGCCAGACGAACGGCATCTGGCAAAGAATATCCTGTCACAGGCTGGCACAGTCCAGCACGAAGTCCTGATTTTTCAATGACTTGTCCAGATGACTTCCAATAATTTCTGAAATCACCGCCAATGATTACGGGCAAAACTCCCGTTTCTTCTCGGTCGGTCTGGGCCACTGACCAGCCTTTTTTATGGGCATAATCCGCAATCCGGCTGCGGATAGCAGCAACATCCAAATCAGGCGTATCGCTGTAATATGTGTCTTCGACAAAAACCGTCTCGGCATCAAAAGGCAGGCAATAGACAAAGCGATAGCCATCCAGTTGCTCAACCGTTGCATCCATGACGATTGGCCGGTGCAGGCCGTGCCCGCCGGGAATGTGCAAGGCTTGGCCGACAAATTTTTGCCAGCCCGCTTTCAGCGTCGACAAGTCACCCGGGCCGCGTCCATCGACCACCATTTTCGCCGAAATGAGCCGGCCGTCGGCAAGCGCGATGTGCGTTGGAGAAATGTCTATAATTTCACCCTGCACAATATGATTGGCGGGCATGGCTTTACGGATCACCGCGTCTAGCCGATCAGACTCGATGCTGTTGTAAATGGCACCTAGGGTTCGGCTTCGGGCAGGAAAATGGACA
This sequence comes from Alphaproteobacteria bacterium, assembly GCA_018970965.1. Taxonomy (GTDB): domain Bacteria; phylum Pseudomonadota; class Alphaproteobacteria; order Sphingomonadales; family Sphingomonadaceae; genus Aquisediminimonas. The sequence continues at coordinate 1,014 of JAGWVG010000266.1, forward strand.
TCATAACCCTGCCAGCGGTGGCAAATTAGGGGCTCAATAATCCAACGATCTTCCGACGCGATATCGCTATCAAAGAAAGACCAGACATGGTTGCCGCCCAGTTTTTCTCCTTGTTCGACAAGGTAAACACAGAGCTGGGGATGCCGCTGTGCCAGCGCCAGGGCGATCAGCCCGGCAGACAATCCACCACCGGCCAGCGCAATATCGCAATCGAGAGTGACTTTATCCACGCCAGCGCTTTAAGGGCGGTCTGCGAAAAGCGAAAGGAAAAGCATGACTCCATTTCATCACCTGCTTGCCAGCCTCACATCGGATGGGACGGGGCAGTGGCGCGTTAATGCCAGCGATGATTGGCGTCAGGGGCGGACAATTTATGGTGGCCTGTCGGCTGCTATGTGCCATGCGGCGTGTGAGGCAATGCTGGCGGATTTGCCGCCGCTGCGATCCGCCCAGATTGCCTTTATTGGCCCGGCTGCTGGCGAGGCGGTGCTGCTGCCTTCCGTTTTGCGGCAGGGTAAATCGGTGAGCTATCTCAATTGCGATTTGATGGCCGACGGCGCGTTGGCAACCCGCGCGCTCTTTGCCTTTGGTGGTGCGCGCGACTCCGCTTTCCATCTTGATGCAGGCGCAGCGCCCGCCGTGCCGCGCCCTGAGATGTGTGCCGATTTTTTTGGCGAGCGCCATCCGGCTTTTGCAGCGCATTTTGAAATGCGGATTGCAGGAGGAGATCGTCCTGTGACGGGCGCGCAATCGGGCGAATTGCTCGTTTGGGTTCGGCACCGGGACGCACATGCCCCTGCCGGGCTGACCAGCCTATTGGCGATGGCAGATGCCTTGCCGCCCGCTTCTATCACGCGCTTTGCTGCCCCTGCTGCGATCAGTTCGATGACATGGCAGGTCGATATGGTCGATGCAGCGCGCTATCAGCCTCAACAATGGGTGCTGATGCAGGCGAAAGATGAGGCGGTTCAGCACGGCTATTCTGGCCAAACTATGCGGATGTGGGATAGCATGGGCGCCCCCATTTTGGTCGGACGGCAGTGCGTCGCGATCTTTGCTTAAAGCCTGTCTTTTCGGCGATGCGTGGATGCGATAGAACGGGTCTATGACAGCCAGTTTCAGCCTCGTCAGTTCAGCGCTTATCATGACGCTGATTGTTGGCGTGCGCTATCTGATCACCAGTGGCGCTTTCGCTTGGGCAACGCGCCTGCGCCATCCCGGGCTTTACCAAGGCCAAGCGCGCCAAATGCGACGCGAAGTGGCGTGGAGCCTTGCTTCTGCTGCCATTTATGGTGTGCCCGCCGGGGTTGTCGCTTGGGGGTGGCAAACCCAGGGTTGGACGCGAATTTACACCGACCTGAGCGACTGGCCAATTTGGTATCTGCCCGTTTCAGTCCTCGCCTATTTGGCACTGCATGATAGCTGGTTTTATTGGACGCATCGATGGATGCACGCGCCGCGGCTGTTCCGCATTGCGCATGCTGTGCATCATGAAAGCCGTC
>JAGWVG010000267.1 GCA_018970965.1 Alphaproteobacteria bacterium
CCAGGGATGTAAAGCTGCGCGGCTTTGCCACCATCCACTGGCAGCGCAACGCCAGTGATATAGCTGGCTGCATCCGACAGCATGAAGACAATTGCTTCAGCCAATTCTTCAGGCTTGCCGCCACGCCCCATCGGGATGGCATCCGCCGTCTTCGCCGCGAGTTCTGGCGCCTTGATCGCAAAATCCGCCGTTGCCGCGGTGTTCACCTGCCCAGGCACAATCGCGTTCACACGAATGCCTTTGCGCGCACCTTCCATCGCAGCAACTGCCGTGAATTGGATAAGCGCCGCCTTGGAGGCCGAATAGCTTGAATAATTGGCCATCGCACGGATCGCGGTGGTGGACGAGATGTTGACGATTGAGCCTTTGCCCTGCTTTTCCATCACAGCCATCGCGGCCTTGGTGCCAATGAAAACCGCTTCGGAATTAACGGCAAAATCCTTACGCCAATGATCCAGCGAAAGCTTGCTGATCGGCGCATAATGCGTCGACATGGCATTATTGACGAGCATATCGAGCCGCCCGTGACGCGCTGCGACATCCGCGATCATCGCTTCAAAGGCTGGAAAATCGGTGACATCAAGCTGCACTGCTTCCACCTTGCCGCCTTCACCTTCAATCTGGGCACGCGCAAGATCAAGCTGCTCCTGCCGCCGCCCGCAGATAACGACTTGCGCGCCGCGACGTGCCAATAAGGCCGCCGTCGCGAGCCCAATGCCATCGCTGCCGCCGGTCACAATGGCGACCTGGCCGGTGAGATCCTGATTCATGATTGCTCCTCTCCGAAGAATTTCGACGCATTTGCGGTTTTCTATGGCCATGTGTCAACATGATGCGTAGAATCAAGCCAATAAAATTACGAATGACGAGGATTCGACAGGCATGACCGATCTCAAGGGGAAGACTGCCCTGATTACGGGCGCGGGGCAAGGCGTGGGCCAAGGCATCGCGCTGGCGATGGCCGCGGCAGGTGCGGCTGTCGTGGTGACGGGGCGTACGCTGGAAAAACTTGAGAAAACGGTTGCGCTTATTGAGGCGCGCGGCGGCACGGCCATGGCGGCGGCCTGCAACGTAAAATCCAAAAGTGATTTAGAAGCCGTGGTGGACGCGGCGGTTGCGCGCTTTGGTGGCATCGACATCCTTGTGAACAATGCGCAAGAAGTGCCCAATGGCAAACTGCTCGATGTGACAGACACCGCATTTTTGGCCGGATTTGAGTCCGGGCCGCTCGCCACACTCCGGCTCATGCAGCTGGTGCAGCCACATATGGTGGCGCGCGGTGGCGGGGTCATTTTCAACCTCGCTTCTTCTGCCGGCATTCGCTGGGATATGTCGGGCTATGGCGCTTATGGTGCAGTCAAACAGGCCATTCGCAATTTGACGCGCGCCGCCGCCGCAGAATGGGGCCGGGATGGCATTCGCGCGCTGACAATTGCGCCACACGCCGAATCGCCGGGCCTCAAATGGTGGGTGGAAAACAACCCAGAAGAAGCCGAGGCCTTTTTCCGCACCATTCCGCTGGGTCGCATTGGCAAGCTGGAAGAAGATATTGGCCGCGCGGTTGTGGCCCTATGCAGCCCCGAAATGGGCTATCTGACCGGGGCCACCATTCCGCTGGATGGCGGACAAGCCAATTTCGACTGAGGCGGCAAATGGAAAAAATCATCTGCGCGTTGTGGAAAGCGGACGGTGAGGCGCGCGATGATTTTTCTGCGCGATTGCTGGCAGACCTGCCCGCCAAATTGGCGGCGGCAGGCGCGCGCCATATACGCCTGAACGTTGAAGATGCTGTATCAGACAAAGGCGCGGCTCTCCGCCAGAACCGCGGCGAACCGCAGCACGATGCCACGCTGCAATTCTGGCTGCCCTCGGCTTATGCCCCTTTTCGCACGGCAGTTGATGCTGCGCTTGACGCGGCCTGTAATCACTGGGCGGCATGGCTGGTGGTGGAATCCACCATCATTCCCAATGAGGATCACCCCCCTGCCCCAGGCGCGCGCAATTTTGGCTGGGCCCAAATGGCTTTTTTGACCTTGCCTGAAGCTATGGCGCATGAGGATTGGCGCCGCATTTGGCAGCAAGATCACACCAAAGTCGCGATCGAGACACAGGCAAATTTCGAATATGTCCAAAACTTGGTCATTCGCCCGCTGACCGCCAATGCCCCGCCTTATGTAGCGATTGTAGAAGAATGCTTTCCCGAAAGCGCTTTAACTGACCCCTTCGTCTTTTTTGATGCGGTTGGCGATAAAGCGAAATTTGGCGCCAATCTTGGGCAGATGATGGACAGTTGCGCGCGCTTCATCACCCCCGGCACCATCGATGTCATCCCCACCAGCCAGTATAATTTCTAAGGCGAGAGGCCAGCCATGACCGATGAAAAAATAGTGCGTATTGGCGGCGGCTCGGCGTTCTTCATTGATAGTGCGATGGCCGTGCCTCAATTATTACGGGCGGGGGTCGATTATATCCTGCTCGATTATCTGGCTGAAGGCGCGATGGGCCTATTA
>JAGWVG010000268.1 GCA_018970965.1 Alphaproteobacteria bacterium
GCCGTCAGCCCGGCAGCACCAGAGCCGATGATGAGAACGTCGCCGTTCATGCGCGGATAACCTGCCCTGCCAGCATCTCCAGCTCAGCGGCTGAAGGCGGCTCCCATTCACGCTCCATAAAATCGAACATCGCGCGGTCAACATCCATGGCGTAGGTTGGGCCGCGCTCGCTATTGCGCTGGACAACGCGCGCCCAACGCTGCTCTTCTGGCACATCGATCCAATGCAATTTGGCCGATGTGCCAATAGCCTTGGCAAAGGCTGCAAATTCGACCCGATGGTTCGCCTTGGTAAAGCCAAGGTCCAGCACCGAAGCGACGCCTTGCCCGACCAAATCCTCAACCAGCGCGCGAATTTGCGCCTCACATCTGGCGATCCGCTCTATCGTCCATTCAAATTCAATTGGCTGTGGGCTGTCCACCCAGAACAGGCGGGTCATCCAATCATCAATGGAAAAGCGCACTCCGCCCGTCTGTTCCGCCAGCATAATACTATACCGCGTTTTGCCGGCCCCCGTTGCCCCCGTGACAAGGTGCACTAAAACCGGCCGGTGCGCCGCCATGATTACGCCGCCCGGGTCAGATTCAGGAAAACATGCTCCAAATCAGCCTCACGGGTGGACACATCCGCAATGCCATAGCCTGCCGCTTGTACCGCGCCCAGCACATCGCCGGCATTGGCTTGCGCCTTGGAATAGGTGATGGACAGCACGCGGCCCGCTTTCACTTCCACCTTCTGGAACAACGGAGAGCGCGGGGCAGTCTCGACATCGCGATCTACGGTGACTTCAACAACCTTTTCTTGAGCCATGTTCACCAAGTCGCGCGTTGGCTTATTGGCGATGAGCGTGCCGTGGTTGATGATGGCGATCCGCTCACAGAGCTCTTCCGCTTCTTCCAGATAATGGGTGGTAAGAACAATGGTGACGCCTTGGCGGTTCAATTCTCGCACATAGGCCCAAAGTTGCTGACGCAGCTCAATGTCCACGCCCGCTGTCGGCTCATCAAGGACCAGGATGGGCGGAGAATGAACCATGGCCTTGGCGACAAGAAGCCGCCGCTTCATCCCCCCCGACAAGGTGCGTGCATAGGCATGGGCCTTATCTTCCAAATGCACCGCGCGCAGCAATTCCAAGGAACGGCGCTTGCCTTTAGGCACGCCATAGAGACCCGCGACATTTTCAAGCGTTTCAAATGGCGTAAAGAACGGATCAAACACAATTTCCTGCGGCACAATGCCAATCGAATTTTTGGCATTGCGCGGGTGTTCATCAATATCAAAACCCCAAATGCGCGCATGGCCTGCCGTCTTGGTGACAAGGCCAGCCAAGATATTAATCAGCGTGGATTTTCCCGCGCCATTGGGCCCAAGAAGGCCAAAAACTGATCCACGGGGCACATCAAAAGACACGCCTTTGAGCGCTTGCTTGCCCCCGGCATAGGTTTTTTGGACATTATCGATGACAATTGCTGCGTCGGTCATACCCCAGTCTCTAGCGGTTCGATGTGCCGGGGGAAAGTGGGCAGTCGCCCAAGACGATACCCCCTTTTTGCGCGTTGCATGCTGCCAAGGGCATTGCTATCGGCCCGTCATGAGCAAAGCACCTGAAACCGTCCGCGTGACATCGCACCGCGTCTCTTGTGATGGAGCCTCCGATATTCCGGGAGGCGCTGCCCTTGGCCATCCGCGTATATGGCTGGAGATTGATGAAAAGGGCTATGTCGAATGTGGCTATTGCGACAAGCGTTTTGTGCTGGTTGGCGGCGCAGCGGACGATCAAGCCCACTGATCATCATATCCCTCTGACTGCGAAACGGTTTCGCTCTGTTCAGGCGGCAAAGCCCCACCTATATGGGGTTTTATGACATTTACGACTGACGCCCGCCGCTTCCTCTATCGCCATGATCAGCTTGATCCCGCAACCGCCCAGCGGCTGACCGCAGAGCTCTTAAAAAACTGCGATGATGGAGAGCTGTACCTACAATATCGCGCGTCTGAGGCCTTTGGTTTTGATGATGGCCGCCTAAAAACCGCTGATTATTCAACCGATGCGGGCTTTGGCTTGCGGGGCGTATCCGGCGAAATGACAGGCTTTGCCCATGCTAATGAAATTAGCGCCGCGGCCATCCGCCGGGCAGGGGAAACGCTAACACTGCTGGATCCCACAAAAGCATCAATGGCGGCGGCACCCCGGCAAAATAACCGCCATCTCTACACCGATGGCGACCCGATGGGGCTCATCCCCTTTGCGGACAAAGTGGCCTTATGTCAGCAAATTGATGCAGCTGCCCGCGCCCGTGATCCGCGCGTCAGCCAGGTGACGGTTGGTCTATCAGCAAGCTGGAGTGTCGTTGAAATCGTCCGCGCTGATGGTTTTGTGGCAACCGATGTCCGCCCACTTGTGCGTCTCAATGTCAGCATCGTGGCAGAAGAAAATGGGCGGCGTGAAAGTGGCTTTTTCGGTCTGGGTGGTCGCTATCTCTACGACCATCTGTTTGATCCCAAAAC
>JAGWVG010000269.1 GCA_018970965.1 Alphaproteobacteria bacterium
CTGGGTGCCAATGCCTAAAGTCGCGCCAGGCCGAGCCTCCGTAACGATCCAGCATTCTTCTTTGCCTGAGCTTAGCCCAGATGCGTGCGCCTGCGCATCATTGGGGTGCACCTGAATAGATAATCGCTCTGAGGTAAACAGCCATTTTACAAGGATCGGCAGCGCGCCCGCCGCCTGATCATACCAGACTTCGCCAATCGCATCGGGCCCTGCCGAAAAGTAACTTGGAATATCCGTTCGCCCCCAAGGTTTTGCCACCAGATGAGGGGAGAGGCGCATCAGCTGCACCATTTAATGGGCGCCTAATAAAGTGTTGGCGCAAGCCAATGCGCCAATAATGCCCGCTTGTTGGCCTAATTCTGGCGGGCATAAATAGCCCTTGGCCGACGTGCCTTGAGACGCATAGCCGCCCAAACGTCGCAGCATTGCCGATTGCGTGGCATCAATCAGCCCGGGGGTTTGCCCAACACCGCCACCCAGAACAATTTTGTGGGGCGATAACAGCAAGACCAGTTGGGCACAGAGCTGCCCCAAATAATCGGCCACCAAAAGCAGCTCTTCATCATCAGGCGCATAGGCGCTCAACGATTTTCCAAACCGCGCTAAAATAGCCGGGCCAGCGGCCAAACCTTCCGCACAATTGCTATGAAAGCGGCACGTGGAGGCGGCCAAATCGCGCGGATGTCGCTCAAGCGATAAATGCCCCATTTCTGGATGGAGCATGGCCGGCAGGGGGAGGCCCTTGTGCAGAATTGCCCCGCCAATGCCTGTGCCGATTGTCAGATAGACACCCAGATCAACACCGCGCAGCGCGCCAAATTGCGCTTCGCCAAAGCCCGCGGCGGCAACGTCAGTCACCAAATGAATGGGGACATTAAGGCCCTCTGCCAGCCCGCCTGCCAGATCAAAGCCGCTCCAGCCCGGCTTGTTCGTTTCAAGCAAGCATCCATAATCGGGCTGGCTATGATCAACGACAACTGGCCCGAAAGCGCCAACACCCAGCCCTTTGATGGGCACGGGGTGTTCTTGAAAATAATCGATCAATTGATCGATTACGTGATGTGGGGTCGTGGTGGGCAAAGTTCGGCTGGACAGCAAAGTGCCATCCGCCCTGCCAATCGCCGCGACAACTTTGGTGCCGCCCAGCTCAATTCCGCCGAAAAGTGGAAGCTCAGCCATGACGCGCCTCAGTGGCCATTTGTGTCATGACCCGAAGGATCATCGGGCGCGCTGCCAACAGCGCGATGACCGCCATCAGATAGAGCCCCGACATCATGGCAAATCCCGCTGCAAGGCCGGTATGAACGGCAATGGCGGGCAGGGCGACAGTGGTTATGCCGGCACCAATAAAGCCCAGCATTGTCATTAAGCCGGCGGCAGTGGCCCGCGCTTGTGCCGGCATCACATCGTGCAGAGCCGCATAAACACATCCATCAAACAGGCCTTTGCCAAAGCTGGTGGCAAACAGCAGCACGCCGACAAGCGGAACACTGGTGACCCAAGGAAAGGGTAATAGGAAAAGCGCCGCAAAGCTGAGGCCGAGCGCCAACACGGTGAAGCGACCCAAGCTGTGCTTGGCAGCCATACGATCGGCCAAGACGCCGCCAATGAGCACCGAAATAAAACCAGCAGAAGTAATCATCACCGGGCCAACCAGTGCGCTATCGGCCAGATTAAGGCCCAGAACATCATGGGCGTAGGTGTTGCACCAATTGAGGACCGCCGATGAGGCAGCCGTCGCCAAAAAGAAGACGCCGCACAACAAGATGGCAGCAGGGTTGGCTAGGATCAGCCGTAACGGCTCGGCCTTGGAGACGGACGGCGATCGCGCATCTTCTGGCGCATCATCGCGCAATAAATGGAAAAGCAGGCCGGTCGCTAAAAATCCAAGTACTGCAAACACAAGGAATGGTGCTGACCAGCCATGCGCGTCTGCCAGTTCCCCGGCGACCCAGCCTCCGATGCCTCCGCCTGCAAAAACGGCTGTTTGGTGGATGGAGAGCGCCCGGCTGCGCATTTGGGGCTTATGCCACCCACTAATGAGCGCTGTTGCCGTGGGGTAATAAGTGGACTCGCCAACTGCAACAAAGCCGCGCATCGCCCAAAGCATCGCAAAGCCTGTTGCCAAAGGCATGATCCCGGTGGCCAAACTCCAGAAGAGGAGGCCGAAGATAATCATATTGCGACGGCGAACACTGTCGCCGAGCCGGCCGAATAGGAAGGCGCAGACAGCATAAACCCAGAAAAAGGTCGTATCGATCAGACCAAGCTGAATGTCTGTAATGCCAAAATTTTCACGCAGCAGCGGCTTGACCGAGTTCAAGATGGATCGGTCCGCCGCGTTTAAGAAAGATGTCATCCATAAAAGGCCAACCAGCAGCCAAGGATAATGAGCGGGGTAGGGTTTGGGGGGCGTGCGATCGGCCCGAGGTTATCTAGAGTCACCAAAGCCGCCGGCGCCCGCCCCCCGGCCGGGGCCGGAGAGGGGCTGACC
>JAGWVG010000020.1 GCA_018970965.1 Alphaproteobacteria bacterium
CGTACTTTGCTTCTGGCGTCGGCAGCCTTTGCCGCGCTTGCAACTCCTGCTTATGCGCAAAACGCGCCGCAAGACGCTGGCCTTGAAGAAGGCGAAATCATCGTCACTGCGACGCGTCGTGATCAACAATTGTCGGATGTGCCGCTGGCGGTTTCGGCTGTCACGGCAGAAACGCTGGCCCGTTCGGGCGCCTCTGATATTCGCCAGCTCAACCAGCTGTCGCCATCGCTGCTCGTATCCTCCACATCGTCGGAAGCCGCGGGTGGCGGCGCGCGCATCCGCGGCATTGGCACGGTGGGCGATAACCCCGGTCTTGAAAGCTCGGTCGCGACCTTTGTCGACGGTGTTTACCGCAACCGCGCAGGTGTTGGCCTGACTGAATTGGGCGCAATTGACCGCATTGAAGTGCTGCGTGGGCCGCAAGGCACCCTCTTTGGCCGCAATGCTTCGGCAGGCCTGATCCACGTCATCACGGCTGCTCCTTCGTCGCAAGCGGGTGGCTCGCTGGAAGCCAGCTATGGCAATTATAACGCCGTGCGCATGGTTGGCGGCATTACGGGTCCGATCACGGACACTGTCGCTGCGCGCTTTGACGCAGTCTATTCGCACCGCGACGGCTTTTTGAAAGACATCGTCTCGGGCCGTGGCGTCAACAACCGCAACCGCTATATGCTGCGTGGTCAGCTGAAGTTTGAGCCAACCAGCGATCTTTCCGTCCGTCTGATCGGCGATTATTCTGACCGTAAGGAAGAATGCTGTGCTGCGCCTTATAACCCCGCATCGTTGGTGACGCCGGTCGCAAATGGCACTTTTAACCGCAGCGCGAACCCAATTGCTGCGCTGGAACGCGCTTTGGGCGGCATCATCAATGATGACCCCTATAGCCGCCGCGTGTCGATTACGCCGGGCCAATCTTATCGCGGCGATGTGCGCGATTGGGGCCTTTCGGGCGAGGTGAACTATAATCTGGGTGGCGCAAAGCTGACCTCGATCACTGCCTATCGTGATTGGCGCTGGATGCGCGGTCAGGATGCTGACTTTAACAATCTCGATATCCTTCACCGCGAAGATGATGGCACCGCCAATCAGCGCTTTAAAACCTTCACGCAGGAATTGCGCCTGCAGGGCAATGCGCTGAATGACCGGCTCGACTGGCTGGTCGGCGGCTATTTTGCCAATGAAGTCCTGACGCTGAATGATAATCTGGCCTATGGCGCTGATTACACCCGTTATGCCGATGCGCTGACGCGTCTGTCGTCGCCCACTTTCCCGGGCTATGCTGCGATTGGCGCTTTGCTGAGCCCGACTGCCCCGTTGACACTTAATGGTGTGCAGGCGACCGACAAATATAAGCAGACCAGCCGGAACTATGCCGTCTTCACGCATAATACGCTGAAGGTCACCGACACGCTCTCGCTGACAGTGGGCGTGCGCTACACCAACGAGCAAAAGACGCTCGACGCGAGCTTTGCGGACAACAACCTGATGTGCCGCACGCTGTCTGCTCTGCCGACGGCGCATCCGCTTTATGGCACGGGCCAATTGGCGTGCATCATTCCGTCCATTCCCAATGGCAGCTTCACGCAAAATGGCGTGAAGAAGAAGGAAGATAAGTTCACCGGCACGGCCGTGCTGAGCTATAAGCCGACTGATGATGTGCTGACTTATGCCAGCTTCTCGCGCGGTTATAAGGCCGGCGGCTTCAACTTGGATCGCAACAGCCTCTATCGTTTGGGCCGCACCGATGTTGCCAATGGCAACCGCGCGATTGATGCCAGTGTGATCAACACGGCTGCCTTGCAGTTCAAGCCCGAGACTGTTGATGCCTATGAAATTGGCGTCAAATATGATGGCCGCGGCATCGATGTGAACCTGGCGGGCTTCTACCAGAGCTTCCAGAACTTCCAGCTCAACACGTTTAATGGCGTCAACTTCGTCGTTGAAAATGTGCAGGGCTGCACCACGCTTTCGGGTGGCGACGCATCTGATGCAGATGCCATTGCGGGCAACAGCGGTTGCACCGGCAAGCAAAAGAGCGGTGTCACCTCAAAGGGGATCGAACTGGAAGCCTATCTGCGTCCGGCACGTAACCTCTCGGTCAATCTGGGCTTCACCTATGCCGATACACGCTATGCGAATAACCTGATTGGCAACACAACGTTGACCAACACCACAGGGTCGCTTTCTCCGGCCTTCTTCCAGCTGCCGGGTGCGCGTCTCTCAAACTCGGCGAAATATGTGACCACGGGTGCCATCAGCTGGACGCCGGATATTGGCACCAGCGGCCTGAAGGGCTTGGCCTATGTTGATTTCCGCTACACCAGCGCACTCAACACCGGGTCTGACCTGGATTATGAAAAGCTGCAAAAGGGCTATGCGCTGGTCAATGCCCGTATTGGCCTGAACCAAGCCGATAAGGGCTGGTCAATTGAAGCCTGGGCGCAGAACCTGTTCAACGTAAACTATCAGCAGATTGCGTTTGACGTTCCGTTGCAGGGCAGCGGCGCGACCAATGCAGTTCGTCAGGGCATGGCGACATCGTCTTCGCAGCTCTACGGCCTGTTCTTGGGTGAGCCGCGCACCTATGGCGTAACCGTGCGCCGCCGTTTCTAATCGGCCGCACATAGTCACGCACAAAAAGGCCCGCTCCGGTAATCCGGGGCGGGCTTTTTGTCGGCCATGCAAGGGATGATTAACGCCGTCGTGCGGCAAAGCGGGCGGCGGTGAGCATATCGGCTTCGGCAATAATCTCGCCTGCCGTGCCCGAGCGTTTCAGCGCGCGCTCGGCGTCCAATAGCCGGTCTGCAAGAGCGGCCAATTGTTCGGACGACCAGCGGCCCGCCTGATCGATAATCGCGGGCTTTTCTTTAAAGAAAATGGCCTTGCCGCGCGCTTCAACGGCCGCCGCGGGAGATTGGCCACCCTCGATATCTCGGCGTAATCCCGCCAATAAAAGCACACGCCGAAACAGCGCGCGCAGCAAGGGGATGCCCACCAAGCCTGATTGTTCAAGCCGCGCAATCTCACTGCCCACGCGCCCCGGCTGTCCGCCCATGACGGCGTCGACCAACTTGCTTAATTCGCCCTCAGCACTGACTGCACTAAGGGCATCAAACGACTCTTGATCCACTTCAGCTGGACGGTCAGGGGCGGCATCTAAATAAAGGGCCAGTTTTTCGATTTCCTGCGCCATGACGGACCGGTCATTTGCACAGCTGGCCGCAAGCATCCGCGCCAGATCTCGCGGCAGGCGAAGGCCAGCCTCTTTTGCCAGCATATCAGCAATTTGTGCTGCATCGCGCGCATCGGGAACATAGCTGGGGTGTGCCAAAGCCTGCTTATGCTCGGTGGCGAGTTTGACAAGCGGCGAGCTGGGCTTGAGTGCGCCAGCAATCGCGACAACGGGGTTGCCTGCTTGCTCTGCCTCTAAAAGCCCGGCCACAGCTTCGGTTATTTCATCGCCTGCGGGTTGAATGCGCACCCAGCGCGCTCCCCCAAAAAGCGAGATGCTGGCCGCCTCATCCAGCAGCCGTGCCGGGTCTGCCTTTAAGGCTGGGCCATCCAGATCAATGCGCTCAGCATCGCTGCCCATTGCGCGCTCCAAGCGCCGCGCCAGGGCAGCCGAGCCTGCTTCATCAGCCCCATAAAGTAAGAAGAAACGCACTTTGCCATCAGCGGCCGCATCTAGCGCGCGGGCGATTTCGTTGGCGTTGGCTTTCACTGTGCCGGTTGGCTCCGCGCATATTGCGCCACATGCGCAATGATCTGATCGGCAAGCGTGCTGCTCAGATTTTCCAGCGCCGTATTTTCTGCGGCAACAGTTGCATATTCGGACGAGACGACGTCAATGCCGGCATCTGATGCGGCCGTTGCATCGAGCACAACGGCACCCGTGCTGCCATCTACCAAGCGATAGCGCGCGCGCAGGGTGCGGCGTTCCCGCGTGATGCCCGCATCGCGGCGGATACCAAAGCCCGTGATTTGATCATCCAGCTCAACTTCCAGCCGAAATCGTGGCTCTGCCTTTTCGCCCGCGGAAAGACGCTGCATCAAGGCATTCCGCACCAGCCACCCGGCTTTTCCAGAAATGGGTGGGACCTCGATCGCACCGAGAAGCTGGCTTGCGCTCCCATGTGATCCGCCGCTGTAAAGCGGCTGCAGGCCACATCCTGGCAACGCCAAGGCAAGGCCCAGTGCCGCGGCCAGATGCGTCCAAGATCGCTGCGTCCTCATGCGACGATGTTAACCAGCCGTCCCGGCACGACAATCACTTTCTTCGGGCTTGCCCCTTCCAGTGTGCGGATGATCTTGTCTGACGAAAGGGCCAGCGCCTCAAGCGCTGCTTTATCAATATCCTTGGCGACGGTCAGTGTATCACGCAGCTTGCCGTTCACTTGCACCGCAATCGTCACTTCATCATCAACCAGAAGCACCGGATTATGTGCAGGCCAAGGCTGGGCGGCCACCAAGCCATCCCCCCCCATGCGTGTCCAGCCTTCTTCAGCCAGATGCGGCAGCATGGGGGCAATCAGCCGCGCCAGCGCGCGAATGGCAGCGCTGCGCGAGGCCGTGGCCGGCGCCTTTTCCAACGCGTTGACCAATTCATGCACTTTGGCGACGGCCTTGTTGAAGGTCAGGGCCTCGATATCGGCCGCAATCCCAGCAATGGCGCGGTGGAGCAGCTTATCAATCGCCTTGTCTTCGCCTTGCGCGTCTTCCAGCGTGTCAAAAAGCCGCCACACACGATTGACGAAGCGCCATGTGCCCTCAATGCCGCTTTCGGACCATTCCAGATCACGCTCGGGCGGGCTGTCGGACAGCATGAACCAGCGCACGGCATCTGCACCATATTGATCAAACATCGGATCAGGGTCGACGACGTTCTTCTTAGACTTCGACATTTTCTCGATGCGGCCACGCGTGACGGGCGCGCCATCGAGCGTCGTTACAACATCGCCCGCAATGGTCACCTGTTCAGGCGACAGCCAGCTGCCATCGGGCCCCTTATAGGTTTCATGCGTCACCATGCCTTGAGTGAACAAGGCGGCAAAGGGTTCGGTAATGCCAATCTTGCCAATGCGCTCCAGCGCGCGCGTCCAGAAACGGGCGTAGAGCAGGTGCAAAATCGCATGCTCAATCCCGCCAATATATTGGCCCACGGGCAACCAAGCCTCAGCCTCTTCACGGTCAAAGGGCTTGTCTTGGGGCTGGCTGGCAAAGCGGATGAAATACCAGCTCGAATCCGCAAAGGTATCCAGCGTATCCGTCTCGCGCCGGGCGGGTTCTTTGCAATTGGGGCATGTAACATGTTTCCATGTCGGGTGCCGATCCAGCGGATTGCCGGGGACATCAAAGCTGACATCTTCAGGCAGTTTTACGGGCAATTCGCTGCGCGGCACGGGCAGGGCGCCACAGAAATCGCAATGGATGATGGGAATGGGCGTGCCCCAATAACGCTGGCGCGAAATGCCCCAATCGCGCAGGCGATATTGCGTCTGGCCTTCGCCCCAGCCTTCATGCTCTGCGCGCGCAATGACTTGCGCTTTGGCATCGTCAATGCTGAGACCGTTAAGCCAGTGGGAATTCACGATGCGGCCCGGCCCAGTATAGGCGGTATCGCCTTGAAATTCTGCCGCGTCTTCATCGCCTTCGGCGACCACGCGGCGCACCGGCAGATGATATTTGCGGGCAAAATCCAAATCGCGTTGGTCGTGCGCGGGGCAGCCAAATACGGCGCCTGTGCCATAATCCATCAGCACGAAATTGGCGACATAAACGGGCAGATGCCAGCTCGGGTCGAGCGGGTGCTCGACCGAGAGACCGGTGTTAAAGCCCTTCTTTTCGGCCGTCTCAATTTCAGCGGCGGTCGTGCCACCCTTGCGGCAGTCTTCGATAAAGGCGGCAAGGTCCGGCGCGTTTTCGGCAAGTGCATGGGCCAGCGGATGGTCCGCCGCGATGGCAACAAAGCTTGCCCCATAAATGGTGTCGGGCCGCGTGGTGAACACATCAATGGCATCATGCGTGCCAACCAACGAAAAGCTGATTTTGAGGCCCTTGGATTTGCCAATCCAATTCTCTTGCATCAGGCGGACTTTTTCCGGCCATTGGTCGAGCGTGTCGAGGCCTTCCAGAAGATCATCAGCAAAATCCGTGATCTTCAAAAACCATTGATTGAGCTTTTTCTTTTCAACCAGCGCGCCCGAGCGCCAGCCGCGGCCATCAATCACCTGCTCATTGGCAAGAACGGTCATATCGACCGGATCCCAATTGACAGTCGATTCCTTGCGATAGACGAGACCCGATTTGTAAAAGTCGAGGAAGAGCGCTTGCTCTTGCCCATAATAATCGGGCTCGCAGGTAGAGAGTTCACGACTCCAATCAATCGCGAGGCCCAACCGCTTCAACTGCTTCTTCATCGCTTCGATGTTAGAGCGTGTCCAATCGCCGGGGTGGACCTTCTTTTCCATCGCCGCATTTTCAGCAGGCATGCCAAAACTGTCCCACCCCATGGGGTGCAACACGGCATGGCCCGTCATCGCTTTGTAGCGCGCCAGCACATCGCCCATCGTATAGTTGCGGACATGGCCCATATGGATGCGGCCCGAAGGATAGGGAAACATCTCGAGCACATAGGCTTTGGGGCGCGGGTCTGAAGCTGGAGGCGCGGTGAAGATGCCTTGCTCTTCCCAGACCTTTTGCCAATGTCCGTCTGCTTTGAAGGGGTTGAACCGCGTTGTCATAACTGTCCTATGTCCGCACGAAGATCAAAAAACTTGGGGCTGTTCCATAGCGGCCGCCGCTGACGTGTAAACCATCACGCCAGTCAAAGGGTCGCACAGGCAAAAGCGAAATTAGCCTGTAATGGCCGCACGGCGCAGATCACGCGCCTTGGTCAGGATGATTTCTTCCAGCTTCTGGACTGTGGCCGCCTGCACGGGGGCCGCCACCCAATTGCCATCCTGATTGATCTGACGGCTTGCTGCGACGCGAAGCGCATCAGCGCGCAGATCTTGATCCAGCACGCTTACGGTCAACTTCATCCGTTCCCCCGGATTATTGGGGTTGGAATACCAATCCGTCACAATCACGCCGCCATTGGCATCGGCCTGTACAAGCGGCATGAACGACAAAGTATCCAGCGTCGCGCGCCACAAATACGCATTCACCCCAATTGTCGTAACGCGTGATGCGGCCAGATCGGCCTTGGCGCGTTCTTTTTGTTTGCCGCCACCGACACCGAGAAACCCACAGGCCGGAAGCGTCGCGAGCAGCGAGAGGGCCAGAGCGGCAGTAAGCGGACGGCGCATGAATTTCCTCGTAAAAAAGACTGGGAAGATACCCAGCGTTATAGGCGGATTGACCGGGTCTGCAAGGTGGATCGGGTCGTCGCTGTGGATGTCATGCAACAGGGTTGAAATAAATTGCGCGCATAGGGTGGGGAATGGAACATAATATTAGGGCCAAGCTTGGCTTTGTGCCAAGGATGTAAGCATGATGATTCGGGGGGCAAGAAAAGGTCTTTTAGCAGCGGCTTTGGTCGCTGGCTTTGGCCTGTCTGTGGCGCAGGCATCTGCTGCCAGCAACCGCCCCTTGCCCGCGCCGCTGCGTGCGGCGAGCATCACACGCAGTTTTCCGGGGTTCACACCCGCTGCAGCTGATCCAAGACTGGCCGCCGCATTCTCGCGCAGCACAACGATGTCGATGGGCTTTCGCTTTACGCCCGCCTCGTCTTCGCGAGGACGGCAGGTGACTGTCGCGGTGCGTGCCCGCACGACGGCGCCGAGTGTCGTGGCGGAACGTGGGATGAACGCGCCTGCTTTGGGGATTGCACCCGTCGCATATAATCTGGGTGTATCGGTTGGCTGGCGTCGCTTTGCGATTTCGGGCGATATTGGCGAGGCGGATCTGGGCTTGGTCGGCGGCCGCCGTCAAGCAACTGATGTTGGCCTAAGCTATACCGTGAAGCGGTGGACGACGCGTGTTCAACTGGCTTCGGAACGCCCGGTTGGAACGGCACCGCGGATTGTCGATTCGTCTGAAAGCGTCGCACTGGACGTTGGCGGATCGTATAGCCTGACGCGCAACTTCGCCCTGACCGCTGGCGTGCGGTATAAGTCAGAGCGGGAGAAGTTTGAATCTCGGTCTGACACCCGTCGGGACAGTCAGGCGGTTTATCTCGGTACGGCCTTCCGCTTCTAAGCCTTTTTGGGCGTAAGCCCATCAATTGCCGCCCAACCATAAGCACCAAGGGGTTTGACCTGTCTGAAACGCTGCGCGGTCATGCCGCCGAGCGCGATTACGGGCAGTTGGGCGTGTCGGCATAGGGCTGCAAATCTGCGGCGGCCCAGTGTCTGCAAGCCCGGATGGCTGCGCGTCGGAAATATGGGCGACAAAAACAGCAAGCGCGCGCCAGCATTTTGGGCAAGGTCTAATTCTCGCAGATTATGGACGGGCGCTGTAACTGCGCCCTTGTGTCGGCCATGGCTGCCATCGGCATGCCATGCGCGCGCCTGACGGGGTGTGCCGGCCAAGATCAGCATAAGCCGCCTTTTTTGCGCCACCTTGCGCACCGCATCAAATAAGCGCCGTCGCTCAGCAGGGGCTATGGTATAATGGCGGAAAATAATGCCCGCGCCGCGTGGCAACGCGCGCACGGCAGGCAACAGGGCGTCGCCCATCCGCTCGTCGGTCATCAGCCATAAAGAGGGCAGCGGGTGGTAGCGCTTTTGCATTGCCCCCCCTATAGCGCCCGCATGAGTGAAGACGCAAAAGCCCGTTTGGAAGATGTGCGCGCGCAAATGGCGCAGGCCTGTAAGATTGCAGGCCGTGCGCCCAAAGACGTGCAGCTGATTGCCATTTCTAAAACGCAAGAGGCGGACACCATTCGTCCCCTTATTGCCGCAGGCCAGCGGATATTTGGTGAAAACCGGGTGCAAGAAGCACAGGCCAAATGGCCGGCCTTAAGGGCTGAAACACCGGGTATTGAGGTGCATCTTGTTGGTCAATTGCAATCCAACAAGGCCGAAGACGCGGTGGCCCTGTTCGAAGAAATTCATTCGGTTGACCGCCTATCCCTGATCACGGCCTTGGCCCGCGCGCAGGATAAATTGGGCCGCAGCCCGCGCTGTTACCTTCAGGTCAATATTGGAGAAGAGCCGCAAAAGGGCGGCTGTGCGGCACGTGACGTCCCCACGCTGCTTGCAGAAGCGAAGGCGGCGGGGCTGGACATGGTTGGGCTGATGGCCGTGCCGCCTGCAGATACCGAAGCGGCCCCTTATTTTGCCCTGTTGGCGAAATTGGCCCGCGAGGCCGGGTTGCCACGATTGAGCATGGGCATGTCTGCCGACTTTGAAGCGGCCATCATGCTGGGCGCGACGCATATTCGCATCGGCACGGCGTTATTTGGCGCGCGCGTATGAAGGCCGACGCCCTTATTTTTGACTTTGATGGTGTGCTGCTGGAAAGCGAGCATATCAACGCGCAACACATTGCTGATGTGCTGACCAGCCTAGGCCACCAGACCAGCTATCAAGATGCGCACCGCGAATTTGTGGGCGTGGGCGGGCCAGATTTTATTGCAGCCGTCAGCCGTTGGATTGGTGGTGACGTGCCGCCAGCCTTTTTCGAGGCGCGCCAAGCCGAAGATGATCGCGTGATGCGCGAAGGCATTGACGCAGTGGATGGCGCCATTCGCTTTGTCGAGAAATTGCCGGCCAATTTGCCGCGCGCAATTGCCTCGTCGAGCACAACGCATTGGATTCGCACCCATTTGCGGCATTTGGGCCTCGAAGATAATTTTGACCCGCATATTTATTCGGGCCGCGAACATGTGACACGGGGCAAGCCCGCGCCTGATGTTTATCTTTATGCCGCCCAAGCGCTCGGCGTAGATATTGCGCGCTGCGTGATCCTTGAGGACTCCCCTGTTGGGGCAACGGGTGCGGTGGCATCGGGCGCGTTTGTCATTGGTTTGGCTGCGGGTCGCCACTGCCATGATGGGCATGATGATTTGCTGCGCGCCAAAGGCGTGCATGCAATAGCGCATGATTTTGCCGAGGTCGAAAAAATCCTGTTTGGCTAATTAAAGCGCGTGGCCTGTGCGGTCGCGCTTGGTGTCCAGATAGTGCTGGTTGTGGGGGTTGGGCGGCAATTTATGCGGCACACGCTCCGCCACGTGAATGCCTTCAGCGCTGAGGCGCGCGACTTTTTCAGGGTTGTTGGTCAACAGGCGGATTTCGGTTTGGCCAAGCAGCTTGAGCATCTTTGCCGCGATGGAAAAATCGCGCGCATCAACGGCAAAGCCCAACCGCGTATTCGCATCAACAGTGTCAAAGCCCTGATCTTGCAAGGCGTAAGCGCGCAGCTTGTTAATCAGGCCAATGCCCCGGCCTTCTTGCCGGAGATAGAGTAAAATGCCCCAGCCATTTTCTGCCATGAGTTTGAGTGCGGCGTTGAGCTGCGGCCCGCAATCGCATTTTAAGCTGCCCAGCACATCGCCGGTCAGGCATTCGCTATGCAAGCGGACAAGCGGTGGCGATCCATTGGGGCTGCCAATCATCAGTGCAACATGTTCGAGCCCCGCCTCGGGGGTACGGAACGCGATGATTTCACACTGTTCTGCCGCCTCCACGGGCAAGCGCGCACGCGTGACAATGCGAAGCCGATCGGCACTTTCATAGGCGCCAATGTCTGAAATCTCGACGCATGTGGCCTCCAGCTGCACACCGGCCAGCACAAAAAAGGCCGGTAATAATCCCGCATGACGCGCTAGGAGCAGCGCAGCTTCGGCGGCATCGGGATGGGCAACGCCAATGGCATCAAATGGCCCTTTGAGCGGCGTTGCCATATCCCATTGTGGGTCTGCCAGCGCCGTTGCTTCGGCAAGGCCCAGCCATGTCCGCCGCGCGACCATCACCGGCGCATCAGGGGCTGCCGCATCGCGCTGATTGGCGAGTTTTAGGGTGGCAGCGCGTCCGGCTGAAATCAAAATATCTGCCGTGCCCTGCGTGTCAAATTGTGCCAGTGCAGGCGCATCGGCGGTTTCGATGGCAAGGACCGTGATTGACCCGCCAATCGCCACCGGCCAGCCGCGCCGCAGCGCGTCCACCGCACGGGCAGCCTGAATGGCCCCGCTCAAATGCGAAACTCCGTAATCAGTGGAATATGGTCTGACGGCTTTTCCCAGCTGCGGCAGGGCTCATGCACATGATGTGCCAGCGCCTCGCGTGCGACTTGGGGGGAGGCCCACATATGGTCCAGCCGGCGACCCCTGTCTCCCGCGGTCCAATCTTTGGCGCGGTAGCTCCACCACGTATAAAGCCGGTTTGGGGCGGGGATGAAGTGGCGACCCAAATCGACCCAATTATGGCTTTGCTGCAGCGCCGCCAGCGTTTCCACTTCTATCGGCGTATGGCTGACCACATCCAAGAGTTGCTTATGGCTCCACACATCGCACTCCAAAGGCGCAATGTTAAAATCGCCAACGAGAATTGAGGGATCTTTGAGGCCTTCAGACCAGCGCGTCATCCGGCCAAGAAAATCAAGCTTCTGGCCGAATTTGGGATTGAGTGTGCGATCTGCGATATCACCGCCTGCCGGCACATAGACATTTTCCAGCCGCCAGCCATTGGGAAGGCGCACGCCAATATGGCGCGCCTCACCATTATCCTGCCAATCATGGCGGTGGTCTTCTGTCAGCGGAATGCGTGAAACGGTTGCCACGCCATGGTGCATTGGCTGGCCGTTCAACACGATATGCTTATAGCCCAGCCGATGGAACATATCGGCGGGAAAGGCGTCGTTCACCACCTTGGTTTCTTGCAAGCACAAGATATCGGGTGCGTGCTCGGTTAAGAACCGCTCCACAATGGGTTGGCGGAAGCGAACGGAATTGATGTTCCAGGTGGCAATGGAAAGCGTATCGGCCATAGGCTGGCTGTAGAACGCCAAAGCGCGTGCGCAAAGCCCCTGTTTACACACTGGCTTTCGCACCCTAGCTAAATGCGCACAAAATAAATATTTCCTGTTGAACGATAAGAAGAGAGGAAGTTTCTATGTCCGATGCCGTGCTGACAGAAGTGCGGGGCAATGTTCTCATTGTCACCCTCAACCGACCCGAAGCCAAGAACGCGGCCAATAAGGCGCTGGCAGAAGGCGTGGCCGCGGCAATGGATCAATTGGACAGCGACCCTAATTTGCGCGTGGGGATTATTACTGGCGCGGGCGGCACCTTTTGTTCGGGCATGGATTTGAAAGGCTTTTTGGCGGGCGAGACCCCTCAAATTCCGGGTCGCGGATTTGCGGGTTTGACCGAATCGCCGCCCAAAAAGCCTCTGATTGCGGCTGTTGATGGATATGCGCTCGCAGGCGGCTTTGAAATTGCCTTGGCGTGCGATTTGATTGTGGCGAACAAGGATTCCAAATTCGGCATTCCCGAAGTGAAGCGCGGTCTGGCGGCTGCAGCTGGCGGGCTGGTGCGTTTGCCGCGCCAAATTCCGCAACGCTTGGCCATGGAATTGGCTTTGACTGGCGAGTTCATCAGCGCGGC
>JAGWVG010000270.1 GCA_018970965.1 Alphaproteobacteria bacterium
CGCACATTGCGGGTGAGGGACCAATCTCCCTTATATTCAACGCGATTGATGCGGCCGCGGTTAAGATAATCAGGAGTCGCATTGCGCGGAGCGCCAAAGGCGTCGCGGGTGATGTCTGACATGGTGAAGGCCAACCGACTGTGCAGCGCGGCGCCGTTATGGACCAGCCCTGCATAGCCTATGCTTTGCGTTGCAATCGTCAGATCGCTTGTGTCGCCAAACGCATAGCTGGGGGGGGCATAGCCATCTTGCTGGATGCGACTGTGGGAATACCAGCCACGCAGATCGAGACTGAGGCGGTCTGTGATGTTTGCTTCTACCCGGCCATTGACCGCATATTGACGTAGCCCATCGGGTTCGCTGCCATAGCGATAGGCAGAAACACCTCGATCGGTGAACCAGCCACCCCCCAATTGCGCGTGCAGATGGTCACTGCCGCCCGAAATAGAGCCAACAAGCTGGGCTTGATCGGGGTTGCCAAATTCAGCGCGGGCATTACCTGACAGGCCCGCACTTGGCCGCGCCGTTTGAATGCTGACAACGCCACCAATCGCCTCGCTGCCCCACGGCACACTATTTGGCCCGCGCAGCACCTCGATACGGTTGATATTGCCTGACACAAGCGTGCCAAAGTCAAAACCGCCTCCGGGGGCCGAAGGATCATTGACTTTGACGCCATCAATGAGCGCCAACGTCTGTTCCCCCTCCGCGCCCCGAAGCCGCACGGCAGAAAATCCGCCAATTGGGCCATTGCGCGATACGCTGACACCCGGCAGACTGGCCAGCAGGTCGGCAATTGAAACAGTTTGCCGCACACGCAAATCATCGGCACTCACCACATTAATGGCTTGCCCAATTGCCGCGCGGGGCATTTCTGCGCCTGTCGCCGTGACAACGATATCTGGCGCAGGCGTTGCCGCATGGCCAGCCGCCGCACTCGCCGCCACCCAAGCGGCCCACCCAAATTTTGAAAAACGCACCTTTTACCTCCTCGCATGATCAACATTTGCCGTCACGCGAGGAAATCCCCGATCGTCTGCGTCTTCCCGCACAGCCGAAGGACAGGCCGCAACAGGCAGGTCTCCTGGCTTCCGGGTCTTTGCGCCTCTCCACCTTCCCGGTTGCCCAGTGGTGACACGGAGAGGAACTCGCCGGTTACAGTTGCGGGAACAGCGCCGGTCTTCCACCGACTTCCCTTTCAAACCCCTTGCGGGGTACCTGTTACTATGCGTGGCCTAATCTTCCGTTACGTTGCGCGCAAGGCCCAATGGCATTTCCGCCCTTGACGCAAACGTAAACCGCCCCTTACGCAAGGCGCAAAGGGTTCACGCACAAGGAGAGTATCATGGCAGGCGTTTTAGACGGCATCACCATCGTTGAAATGGCGGGCATTGGTCCAGGGCCTTTTGCGGGCATGATGCTTGCCGACCATGGCGCGCGGGTCATCCGGGTTGAGCGCGTTGGTGCCCGCGATATGGCGGGTAAGGATGTGCTGACGCGCAATCGCGAGATTGTGCAGATTGACACCAAATCTGCCGAAGGCGTCGCGCAAGTGCGCGACTTGGTGAAATCGGCTGACGGCATTTTTGAAGGCTATCGCCCCGGGGTGATGGAACGCATGGGGCTGGGGCCGGATGTGTTGCTCGCGGATAATCCCAAGCTGGTTTATGGCCGGATGACGGGTTGGGGCCAGACAGGCCCACTCGCGCAGGCCGCAGGGCATGACATCAACTATATTTCGATCACTGGCAATTTGCATGGCTATGGCCGCCCTGATGGAAAGCCCACACCGCCGACCAATGCCATTGGCGATTTTGCGGGCGGCGGGATGATGCTGGCCTTTGGCATGGTCTCGGCGCTGCTCAATGTCGCGCGTGGTGGCAAGGGCCAAGTGATTGATGTGGCGATGACTGATGGCGCAGCGATTATCCACGCCATGCAATGGGGATTCCGTGGCCTTGGCATGTGGGAAGATACGCGCGGCGTAAACATGCTCGATACGGCTGCCCATTTTTACGACACCTATGAATGCGCAGACGGTAAATGGATTTCGATTGGCTCGATTGAACCGCAATTTTATGCGCTGCTCCGCCAGACTTTGGGCTTGGAAGCGGATGCCGCCTTTGATGCGCAAATGGATAAGAGCCAATGGCCGGTGTTGAAGGCCAAGCTGACCGACATCTTTAAAACCAAGACGCGCGATGAATGGGCAGCAATTATGGAGGGGACAGATATTTGCTTTGGCTCCATCATGTCGATGGGTGAAGCGCTGCAACACCCGCACAATGTTGCGCGGCAAACTTTTGTAAAAGTTGATGGCTTGGATCAGCCTGCGCCCGCGCCGCGCTTCTTGGGAACGCCTGCGCCTGCGCCTGTCGGCAAAAAGGGCTAAGCCATGAATACGGATCCCGCCCGCATTCCCGTTATCATTGGTGTTGGTCAGATCAATGACCGCGAGAATGTGCATGATGCCTTAGGCTTGATGGTTG
>JAGWVG010000271.1 GCA_018970965.1 Alphaproteobacteria bacterium
TACCAAATGCCTTCAACAAATCCCGTGCGGTCACCGCGCCAACATGCCGGATCCCCAGCGCAAAAATCAGCCGGGCTGCATCTGGCGAACGCTTCGCTTCAATTGCTGCCAACAGGTTATCCACAGACTTATCCTGCCAGCCTTCGCGTCCAATAATCTCAGACCGACGGGCTTTGAGCCGGAAGATATCTGCCGGGCTGTGCAGCCACCCAAGGCTGAAAAACTCAACAATTGTCTTTTCGCCGAGCCCCTCAATATCAAGTGCAGCGCGGCTCACAAAATGCTTAAGCCGCTCCACGCGTTGTGCCGGGCAGATCAGGCCGCCCGTGCAGCGCACATCCACTTCGCCCTCTTCCGCCACGGCTTCAGACTGGCATTCGGGGCAATGATCGGGAAAATGATAGGGGGGCCGCGCATCTGCCCGGCTGAGATTCTCGACAATTTGCGGAATGACATCGCCGGCCCGCTGCACAACTACCCGATCCCCCGGGCGGACGCCAAGCCGGGCAATTTCATCACGATTGTGCAGTGTCACATTAGAAACGACGACCCCGCCCACAGTGACCGGGGTCAGCCGGCCAACTGGCGTCAATTTGCCAGTGCGGCCCACCTGAATATCAATCGCCTCGAGCGTCGTCTCCGCGCGCTCTGCGGGAAATTTATGCGCAATAGCCCAGCGCGGGGCCTTGGCGACAAAACCCAGCCGCACTTGCCAATCCAGCCGATCAACCTTGTACACCACGCCATCAATATCAAAAGGCAGGTCCGCCCGAAGCGCCTCAATCGCGCGATAATGCGCCAAAACGTCATCCGTTGAGGTCAGCCGCACAAAGCGCGGGTCAACGGGGATGCCCCAGCTTTCAATGGCCTTGATGACGTCAAATTGCGTCTCACCGGGCAAAGCTGAGGCTTCGCCCCAACCATGCGCCAAAAAGCGCAAAGGACGCGCCGCCGTTATCGCTGGGTCTTTCTGACGAAGCGAGCCAGCTGCTGCATTGCGTGGATTGGCAAAGAGCTTGCTACCCTCTTCGGTCGCCTTGGCATTAAGCGCGGCAAAATCCGCCTTTGCCATATAGACTTCACCACGCACTTCGAAAATTTGGGGGATAGCGCCCGTAATCTGTTGCGGAATATCAGCGATGGTGCGGACATTGGCAGTCACATCCTCGCCCACCTGCCCATCCCCGCGCGTCGCGGCCAGCACCAACTGGCCGTTTTCATAGCGCAGAGAGCAAGACAGCCCATCAATCTTGGGCTCCGCAGTGAGCGCGACCACCTCTTCAGCCGCCAAATTGAGGAAGCGCCGCACCCGGCCAACAAAATCCTCTACGTCAGCATCAGCAAAGGCGTTGTCGAGGCTAAGCATCGGCTTGGCGTGCGTGACCTTGGACAAATGGCTGGCTGGTGCCGCGCCGACTTGCCGATTAGGGCTATCCGCGCGGATCAAATGCGGAAATTGCGCCTCCAGCGCATTATTTTCGCGCACCAAGGCGTCATATTCTGCATCGGAAATCTCGGGCGCGTCGAGCGTGTGATAGAGCTTATTATGCTTCGCAATCTCTCGCGCCAGGCGCATCAGTCGATTGGCAGCTTCAGCTTCCGACAGATCAAAGAGGCTGGTCACGCGGCCTCCAATAGGCGCTCAGCCTGTGCGCGGGCCTCGTCAGTCACCTGCGCGCCCGAGAGCATTCGGGCGATTTCTTCGCGACGTTCAGCCGCGTCCAATTGGCGCACGCTGGTCCGCGTGACAGTCCCTTCAGATGCTTTGGCAATCAGCAAATGCCCAGTTCCACGCGCAGCAACTTGCGGGCTGTGCGTGACCACCAATAATTGCGTGCGTTCTGCCAAGCGCGCCAACCGATCTCCAATGGCCGAGGCGACGGCACCGCCGACGCCACGATCAATTTCATCGAAGATCATGGTGCCCGCAGCACCTTCTTCCGCCAGCGCGACTTTTAGAGCGAGGATGAAGCGCGATAATTCACCGCCTGAGGCAATTTTGATCAACGGCGCAAAGGGCGCTCCGGGGTTGGTCGACACCAGAAATTCAACGCGATCCATCCCTGAAGCGCCCCACTGCGCCAGATCGAGCGGTTCCACTAAAGTTTGGAAACGTGCCGCATCAAGTTTCAACGGCGCCAATTCTGCGGCAACGGCTGCATCCAATCGCGCCGCGGCGGCCTGCCGCTGCGCGCTGAGCGCTTGTGCTGCATCCTCATAACGCGCCCTTGCTGCCCGCAGCACGGCCTCCAGCTTGGCCAAGCCCTCTCCACCAGCCTGAACCGCCTCCAGCTTAGCAGAGAGTTCTGCTGTTAATGCCGCAAGCTCATCGGGCTGAACCCGATGCTTGCGGGCCAAAGCACGCAAATCAAAGAGCCGCGCTTCATCCGCTTCCAACGCGGCGGGATCGAAAGAGAGTGCCAGTGCTGCATCCCGCAGCCGGTCTTCCACCATATTGCCTTCAATGATCGCCCGATCAAGCGCAGCAA
>JAGWVG010000272.1 GCA_018970965.1 Alphaproteobacteria bacterium
TTGACCGTTGCTGCGGGCGATAATGTGGTGCGCATTCTGCCGCCGCTTGTGATTGACGATAGCCATATTGCCGAATGCGTTGAAAAGCTCTCAGCAGGGGCGGCCAGCTTTTCGCTGCCGGATGCAGCGTGACACGGCATTTTCTTAATTTGGCCGATGCCGGCGCGGAGGCGCTATCCGCAATCCTGAACGATGCTTTGGCGCGCAAAGTGGCACGACAGGGCTGGCCCAAAGGCCGGGCGGATGGTGATGCACCGCTGAAAGATCACACGCTTGGCATGATCTTTGAGAAAAACTCGACGCGTACGCGCGTGAGCTTTGAGATGGCGATGCGCCAATTGGGCGGCGATGCAATGTTCATGGCAGCGGGTCAGATGCAATTGGGCCGGGGCGAGACCGTTGCGGACACCGCACGTGTGCTTTCGCGGATGGTCGATGCAATTGTTATTCGCACGGATGACCATGCCAAAGTGGAAGAGCTGGCCGCATATTCATCGGTTCCGGTTATCAATGGCCTGACTGACCTTTCGCATCCCTGCCAAATTGTCGCGGATTTGCTGACGATTTTAGAGCAGGGCAAGGCATTGCCTGGGCTTGAAGTGGCATGGCTGGGTGATGGAAATAATGTGTTGGCATCAATCATCGAAGCTGCGGGCTTGATGAAATTCAATGTGCGTGCGGGTTGCCCGAAAGGCTATGAGCCGGATGCGGATTTTGTGGCGCAGGCCCGCGCACAAGGGGCGCGTATTGATATTATTGCAGATGCCACGGCAGCCGTGGATGGGGCCGATATTGTTGTGACAGATACTTGGGTGTCGATGGGGCAAGACCATGCGCACAACAAGATTGCAGCAATGTTCCCCTATCAAGTCAACGAGGCCTTAATGGCCAAGGCCAAACCCGACGCGCGCTTCCTGCATTGTTTGCCCGCACATCGCGGTGAAGAGGCAACCGATGCTGTTTTGGATGGTCCGCAATCTTTGATTTGGGATGAGGCGGAAAATCGCATTCATGCGCAGAAATCTATTTTGCTCTGGGCGTTGGGCTTGCTTTGATGGCTGATCTCGATCGCGTCCTTGGTTTTACAATTGCAAGCCGCCATGCGCGTGGTCGCGTGGTGCGTCTGGGGCCTGTGCTCGAGCAGGTTTTGCAAGCACATGGCTATCCGCCGGCCGTTGAAAAGCTGTTGGCGGAAGCCCTGGTTATCGCGGCACTGCTTGGCACGACGCTGAAGTCGGATGATGGCCAAATGACGATGCAGGCGCAGACCGAGGATGGCGCTATTCAATTATTGGTCTGCGATTATCGCGCTGGGGAAGTGCGCGGATATGTAAAGCATGATCCAGAGAAAATAGCGGCATTACCGCATGATCCAGATTTGCAGACCTTATTTGGCAAAGGGTATCTTGCGATCACCTTTGACCAGGCTGTGACCAATGAGCGCTATCAAGGGATTGTGCCTTTGGAGGGCGCGCATCTGGGCGAAGCCATTGAGCATTATTTTGCGCAATCAGAACAAATCCCGAGCCTCGTCCGCACGGCAATTTCAGGTGAGGTTGCAGGCGGTATTCTGGTCCAGCACCTGCCTGAGGGTGAGGTGGGCCGCGAGCGCCTGCATGTGCGGCATGACCACCCGGAATGGGAGCATGTCTCGATCATTACGCACACAATTTCCCCTGAGGAATTGACGGACCCTGAATTGGGTCTGGATGATATCGTCTGGCGGCTTTTCCATGAGGAAGATCAGGTGCGCATTCTGGATGGGCAGGCGCTGCACAAAGGGTGTCGCTGTGATGCAGACTATGTCCGATCCGTCTTGATGCGCTTTTCGCCCGAAGAGCGGCAAGATATGGCGGATGAGGCGGGTGTCATTTCGATTGATTGCGCCTTTTGTTCCAAGGTGTTTCCCGTTCACATTTAAGCCCGCTGTGGGGCGCCGCCATTTGAATATCTGAGCGACTGACATTATTTTCCCATTTTAGAGGAATATGCCTCCAGCCAATCAGGCTTGGGAGAATTTTGGTGCGGAAGAAATACGCGACTTATGTTGGCATATTGGGCTTCGCCTTAGGGGGCGCGGGGCCGCTATTTGCTGCTGATTTGACGGCGCTTCGCAAAATTGAGCTGGGGCGATGGGATATCCGGGCGAAAGACGCGCGCGATGGTGGGCGCACAATGTGTATCTCTGATCCCGCTGTTTTAACGCAGCTGGCGCACGCGGGATTGTCGTGTAGCCGCTTTGTCATTTCCAGCACGACCGATGATGTTGTCGTGCATTACAGTTGTCCGGCTATGGGAAGCGGGCAGACCGAAATCCGCATTGAGACCCCTAGATTGCTGCAAATCGAAACGCAGGGAATGCTCCGCCAGACGCCATTTCAAATGCGATATGAGGCGCGTCGTATTGGAGATTGTAGCTTAAATAAGAAGTAAACCCTCTCTGTTAGGCACTTGTTAATATTCGATGCCGT
>JAGWVG010000273.1 GCA_018970965.1 Alphaproteobacteria bacterium
TGATCCCATGTCAGGATCGTCCGTTCGGGGAAATTTTGGGCAACACGCTTATGGTCGATTTCCCGAAAGCGTCCATTTGCAAATTCTAGCTTGCGCAGCATCGCACCGGAGAAAAACCAGTGCACTTCCCGCCCGCCCAACCGGGCCATGTAGGAGGGGATCCCCATTGCGTCACTCGGCACAATCTGAGCGCCAGATGCGGTCATGCAATAATGGCCGCGCACCATGGGCAAGTTGGTGCTGTCCGTGGCAGCATCATTCCAATGACTTTGGTTGTTATGACTGGCCGCGAGATATGGATTGGTCGCCGGACGCGACTGCAATGGGTGTGCGCCCGCTGAAGACAGCATGAAAATCAGGGCGCCAAAGGCCGAAACAGAACGCATTGTTGAGCCCTTAAAAAAAGAGCGGGAAAGTGGCCCTTCCCGCTCTTGTCATTTGTCGTGATGCAAAGGCTCTCGTTAGAACTTGACGTTCAAGCTGAGGCCATAGGTCCGCGGGTCGGCATAAAAACCACCAGCATATCCAAGCGAACCAAAGTCCACCGCACGAACAAATTCATGCCGATTGGTCAGGTTCTTGCCCCACAGCATCAACTGCGCTTCAGCGCCGCCCAAGCGAATATTATCGAGCGAGATTTGCGCATCGATTTGCTTTTTCGCGTCTGAAATCAGCTGCTCATTAAACGGCGTTGAAATGCTCGTTGAGAAGCTCCGTTTGGGGGACTCATAAGTATAACCAAGCCGCGCATTCAGCACCATTCCTGTCGTCCCAACAGGCGTGCGTGCATTAAACGCAATGTTGGCCGTATATTTCGACGTATAGCCCGCATTGGCAATGGAAGCGATGTTCACAATCGGAGCTCCAGCCGCACCGCTGGTTGGGATCATGAACTCTTTATATTTGATGTCGACATAGCCCGCATTGCCATCAATCGACAGATAGTCGTTAAGAATGGCACGTGCGTCGAATTCGAGACCCGTATAGTCAATCTTACCAATGTTAACGATACGCGAGCCGAACACGCCCGGGCTGGCCGTCACAACTGGCACTGAGGCCGCAAGATCCTTAAAGTTATTGCGATATGCCGCAATATTGAGGCGGAGCCTGCGGTTAAAGAGTTCGCTCTTCAGACCAGCTTCGTAAGAGACAATGCTCTCTGGCCGGAATGGGACGAGCTGGCTGGTGCCGGCCTGCGTGGTATCGGGCGCATTGAAACCGCCTGAGCGATAGCCGCTTGCCGCACGGACATAAACCGAAGCCTCGTCGCTCAATTCATAGCGTGCCATCGCATTCCAAGTCAGCTTCTTAAAGCTGGCCTGACCCAGATCTGGCGTCGCCGGAGCTGTCGCGCCTGACTGCCAACGCGTGATGGATTTATCATCCCAAGTGTAGCGCAAGCCGCCAGTCAGGCTCAGCTTGCCATCGCGCCCGCCAACATAATAGGTCGCCTGACCATAAAGCGCTTTCGATTCAGACGTCACCCGATAGCGAAGCAAGCCATTGGTCACGACGAGACGATAGCGCGCCGGATTGGCCGCAACGAACGACGGACCCAACGCGCCGAAATTGGCGAGGAAGATTGCGTTGGTATCATAAACAAAACCGGAATTTTGCGGGTTATTCTCACCCCCACGCTCCGAGAAGAAGAAGCCGCCAACAACCCAATCCATGGTGTTGCTGTCACCCGAGATTTCGATTTCCTGGCTGAACTGCTTATGATCGCGATTGTTATTGGTGTCGTATAGACCC
This sequence comes from Alphaproteobacteria bacterium, assembly GCA_018970965.1. GTDB lineage: Bacteria > Pseudomonadota > Alphaproteobacteria > Sphingomonadales > Sphingomonadaceae > Aquisediminimonas. Next base: position 1,753 of record JAGWVG010000273.1, read on the forward strand.
TGAGTTGTCGTCGGTACCGGGCTGCCCGCAACGATGGACTTTGCCGCAGCGGGGATGGATGGAATGTAATTCAGCAGTGACAATGGCATGCCATTGAACAATGTCGCATTGCTGAAAAGCGGGCCGCGGAAGGTGCCCATACCATCAAGATCGGACCCCAAGGTAATGCTATCCCAGGTGCGATAACCCGTTGTCGACTTTACCTTTACCCCTCCAAAATCATTCTGGATTTGGAGGTTATGCCCCTCTATCTTATCCTTGGCTTCTTGGTCAGCGTTCAGGCAGATCTGGTCACGAAACGCGCGGGTAGGAACAGCCAAGGCTGCACAGCCCGGATCCAGAAACTGAGCCGCCGCCAGATATTGTGCCACAGGTGCTTGCTGCGTCTGCGTAATGCCCGGTTGACCATCCACAACCAGCGGCGCGCGCGGCGTGCCATCTGCAACATTGGTCAATTGAAACGCATTTGGCCGACCTTTGTTGACGGCGCGGTCGTAAATATAGCGAATGCTGCCGGTGCTTCCCAAATTGGCTTTTGCCGCAAATCGGAAAGAGTCAGACCGGCGGGCGCCCGGGTCTTTTGATGAGTCTGGCTGAAGGATGTTATCTACAACGCCATTCCGTTCGCTGTGCGCGTAGCTAAAGCTGGTTCTGATGCCCAAAATCTCACCCGGTTCAGCCGAGAATTTGACATTACGCGCCCCATAATTGCCGACAC
>JAGWVG010000274.1 GCA_018970965.1 Alphaproteobacteria bacterium
ATATACCCTTCTTCAGTCCCCCTCACTGGCACGTTCGGCCAGCGCGGCGAGTTTTGCATCGGCTTCCCGGCGCGCCTGTTGGAGGCGCATTTGTTCGGCAAACCCCAATTCATCCCAGTTTTCGGCAAGGCGGGCCGTTGCAGCCTCCAGCGCAGCATCCAATTCAGGACGCGCTGCCAGCGCTTCGATCGCCATGCCCAAATCCCTCCGGGCGAGTTCGGCATCCGACTGCCGCCGCGTGAAGGAAAAGGCAAGCCCATTCGCATCGACCAGCTGTGCCACGAACGCGCCGGAACCCCGTTCTTCGCATATGGTGATCAACAGCTGAGAATCAAGCGCTGCATGATCATATGCAGCATCCAGGAAGATGTTTCGCAAATCGGCCAAGTCTTTGTCCGTTATGGGAAGGGCCGCAAGCGCCTCGGCACAGGCCAAGATCATTGTCGGATGAAGGATAAGCCCAGTCAGGATCGCGCGGACATACAGCGCATCAACACCCTGTCCGCTAATCTTGCGCGCGGCGCCCCCCGGCGGCGCTTCAAACGCTGGAAAACGGCCCCGCTGGCCGCCCCGCATAGGCGTGCGATTGGGGTAGGGCGCGCGCTGTTGGCCTTGAGGGCGGAAGGCCGCATCAAAGCGCTGCTGAAATTCCAGCTGATATTGGTCGCGCACATTGGGGTCGGCAATGGCTTGTGCATGGCCCCTTAGGCGCTGGCGCAGCCCGGCGCGTGCTTCGGGCGTGGTGAGCGGCTCGGCTTCCAGCTCATGCCGCCACAGGCGCTCCACCAAAGGTTCTGCGGCAGCAAGGATGGCCTCCATTGCCGAGCGGCCGCCTGATTTCACGACATCGTCAGGGTCTTGCCCGCTGGGCAGCGTCACAAAACGGAGCGATTGGGCAGGGGCCAAACCCGGCAAAGCGCGGCCGATGGCGCGGATCGCTGCCTTTTGCCCCGCGGCATCGCCATCAAAGCAGAGGATGGGCTGATCGCTCATACGCCAAAGTCGGGCAATTTGATGCTCGGTCAGCGCGGTGCCCAAAGGCGCAACAGCTTCATCAATCCCCGCTTGGGCAAGCGCGATGACATCCATATAGCCTTCCACAACCAGCACGCGGTTCGATTTTCGGCTGGCCGATGCCGCACGATCGAGGTTGTAGAGCGTTCGCCCTTTGTCGAAGAGGGGGGTATCCGGAGAATTGAGATATTTGGGCTCGCCCTGCGCCAAAATCCGTCCGCCAAAGGCAATCACACGGCCGCGCGCATCGCGAATGGGGATCATCAAGCGGCCGCGAAACCGATCATAGCTGTCCTTCTCATCCACTTTGATCAGCAGACCTGCCTCTATCAGCTTGTCTTCACCAAAGTGGGCGAGGGCGGTTTTGAGTTTTGTCTTGCTGTCGGGCGCATAGCCCAGGCCAAAGCCCTTCACTGTATCGGCGCGCAAACCGCGTTTTTTGATATAGGCTTGCGCTTCTGCGCCTTCGACGCCGTTTAACTGATCGGCAAACCACGCTGCGGCCGCCTGCATGACATCATAAAGCGAATTTGCACGTTCGCTGCGCTCGCGCGCCTGTGGGTCATCTGCGGGCATTTCCAGCCCGGCGGCATCGGCCAGCTCTTTTACAGCGTCAATGAAGGGCAGGCCGCGATGGTCGGTCATCCAGCGGATGGCATCGCCATGCGCACTGCAGCCAAAGCAATGGTAAAAGCCTTTTTCGTCATTGACGTAAAAGCTGGGTGTTTTCTCATTATGAAATGGGCAGCAGCCCTTATATTCGCGGCCCGCTTTTGTAATTTTCACCGTGCGCGCAACCAGCGTCGACAGCTGCGTGCGCGCGCGGAGTTCATCCAGCCATGCGGGGGAGAGAGTCATTATTCTAGGCCCCTCCCTTCCAAGGGAGGGGTTGGGGTGGGTGTGTAACGCCGATCGGGCAGGCGCGCCGCGACCTCCAAAATCCGGGTGAGGACACCTTGGATATTTTGGATCACATCCTGATTGGTAAAGCGGATCACAAAATAGCCCATTTGTTCCAATGCTTGGCTGCGGATACGGTCTGCATCCTCATCAACATGCGTGTCGCCGTCAACTTCGATTATAAGGCCCGTCTTTGGGCAGCAGAAATCGACAATGAAGTTGCCAATTACGGACTGTCGCCGAAATTTATGGCCCCCCAACTGACTACTGGACAAATGCCGCCATAGCCTCTTCTCGGCTTCTGTTGGTTGGCGGCGCATTTGGCGCGCAAATGATCCTTTTTCCGCCTCAATTCGTCGCGCCATTTACCCACCCCAACCCCTCCCTTGGAAGGGAGGGGCTTTTTTGGTTCAGCTCAGCGCCGCCTTCACCAGCGCGCTGGCTTTGGACATATCCAAATTCGCGGCGTGGCGGTCTTTCAGCACCGCCATCACACGGCCCATGTCTTTCACGCTGTCGGCCCGCAGCTC
>JAGWVG010000275.1 GCA_018970965.1 Alphaproteobacteria bacterium
CGTTAGAGGTGATTGCCGCAATCTGCACGCCGTTTGAGTTGACCAGGAAGGGTGATCCACCGCCCTGCGCCCAACCCGTGGCCTTCAGATATTCGCGACGCACGCTGCCATCGAGCACGAACTGATCGGTATCCAAATCAAGCGCGAGATAGGGTGCCTGATCGGTGTAGCGCAGGTCATAGTCACGCGCACAGCAATCGCCCCAGTTGTTATTGTAACCGGAAATACCCTGCTGTGTTAGCTTCGCGCCTGCGGCATTATACAGATCAAGCTGGGCCGGATTGTTGCCGCCCACTTCGCGCGTCGACTTGTTGGTGTGCCAATCTTCCGCAATATGCTGGTCCATGTAGAAGAAGCCAGCCCGGGCCGTCAGCGTGCCGCCCGCCATGTCGAACTTGGTCGACAAAGCGAGGTCGTTCACGAAGCTGCCAAGATCGCGGATATTGGTGCGGACGTTGGTGTTATTGTCGACATATTTGCCCGTATAGACCTGACCTGCATTGGGGCCATTGGCGTAACGGATCGACGCGACCTTCTCGTCCGCAAGGCCGGGACGCGAGATCGTCGAACCAATGACGCTGGCTGTTGTCGCCAGGTTCAGGAAGGGCGAAGCAAAGCCGCCGCTGATGCTTGACCAACGCAGATTATTGTCGAGCGTGACCTTATCTGAAAAATCATATTTCAGCTGTGCGCCAAAGCTCTTCTGCTTGGTGGTAATGCCATCAAGTGCAACACGCTCCAAACCACCTGCGCGGTTCAGGATCAGCATGTCCTGATTATATTTGGAATAGTTGGATTGGTTGCGCCCATCAAAGCCATCAAAAGGCTGGAAATTGCTGATCTTCTTGCCATTGATTGTCGCCAAGGCCGGGGCACCCGTGTAATTTGGCTCCTGTGTGTCCGCGACCTTCACATACAAACGAATAAAGCCCTTATTGTCATCAAATTCGCGTGTGACATTCGCCTTGATCTGATAGCTGTCCGACACATTATAGCCAGCATGTAACGGGCCACTGCCGCGCTTGAAGAAGCCGCCGACATGGAAATAGGTGTTGTCGGTCAGGCTGCCACCATAACGAAAATCAACCTTGGTTTCGTTGAAGTTGAGCGCCTTGTTCACCTGAACATAGCCGCCTTCTTGCTTCCCCGTCTGGCTGATATAGTTGATGATCGCGCCCGGCGCTTGCGAGGCCAATGTGGCCGCGGTGCCGCCGCGAACGCCTTCGACATTGGCAACGGATGCGTCAAAGCGCGTCCAATAATCGTTATTGCCGAAGTTCATGTCGCCAAAAAGAACAACCGGCAGGCCATCTTCTTGAATCTGCACGAAGGGCGAACCACCCGTGGCAACTGGCAAGCCGCGCACGGCAATGTTTGAGTTACCACCTGGACCCGATGTGCCGGGAACCTGGATGCCCGGAATGAGACGGAACACTTCCGCTTCAGAGCTGGGTTTGAAATTCTGGATAACATCCGCGCTGACGCTGGTGACCGAGATCGCGCTGTTGAGCTGCGTCTTGTCGCGCGCTGAAGCCGTCACAACAATTTCATCAAGGCCAGAATCATCTTTGGCAGCAGCGTCTTGCGCCATCGCGGGCTGAACAAGCGCAGCAGCGACAGCCAAAGCAGTGGCAGACGCGCAGGCGCGGAAAACGGACTTTTTCATAACCCCTCCCATAATCAGTTACTCAAGATACACGGCCTGCCCCAATCGACAGGTCAGAAACGCTGACTTACAGCGCAAACAATCGATTGCAATATACAAAATGCAATCGATTGAATTTTGTGCTTAAGCTGTTGCAAAAATGCCTTTGACCTTGATTTAAAAAGATTATGCCATGATTGAGACGAAACGGGCGGGCAGTCGCACGCTATAGGGGCAAAGAATGAGCCAGATACGCACGATGAAGGAGCTTGCCGATCTGGCCGGCGTGACGGCCGGTACAGTCTCGCGCGCGCTTGCAGAGTCTCCGCTTATCAGCCCCAAAACACGCGAACATATTCAGCAATTGGCGCGCGAGCATGGCTTTCGACTAAATGTCGTCGCGCGGAACTTGCGGACGCAAAAAACGGGCGCAATTGGTGTCTTAATCCCGCTGGGCCATGAGACGCGCCAGCATATTTCCGACCCATTTTTCATCACGATGTTGGGCCATTTGGCCGATTCACTGACCGAGCGTGGCTATGACCTTCTGCTCTCGCGCGTCATTCCTAAAGATGCGCATTGGCTTGATCGTCATATCGGCTCAGGCAAGACCGATGGCATCTTGGTTATTGGCCAATCAGACCAAGCAGATGTGCTGGATGCGGCGGCGGCGACCTACAAGCCATTGGTCGTTTGGGGCGGACATAAGCCGGGCCAGACCCACTGCACTGTCGGCTCAGACAATGTGCGCGGTGGCGCAATGGCCGTGCGTCATTTGATGGATCAGGGGTGCGAGCGC
>JAGWVG010000021.1 GCA_018970965.1 Alphaproteobacteria bacterium
GTCAGCACGGCCTCGACTTCTGTGCGCACATCATCAAAGGCATCTTCCAAGCGCTTGGCCCAATCAAATGCGGCGGGATCGTAAAAAGCGATTTGCGGGAGGCCGGGATAATAAAAGCTGGTCGGCTGCTGCAATTGTACGCTTTGGCGCCCAGTGAGGATGGCCAGCGACTCAGCAAAGCGTTCGGGCATGGCGCCATCAGCAGTGGCCTCTGCCACCTGTGCCTGGAGATGCGCCTCAAAGCGCGCAGCAGCGGCCTCGGCCGCAGCTTGGGCTGCGTCCAGCCGCGCTGCAAGTGCGGGATCAACAGCCTCTAATTGCGCGGCGCGGGCAAAGGCGTGGTTATACCATCCTGCTGCTGCGCGATCGTCTCCCGCACGGGCATGAAGATCACCTTTGCGGATCAGGCTCAGCACATCGCCAGCATTATCGGCGAGAAGCGCATCGAGCGCGCGGTTGAGCGTGGCGTGATCCTCCAGCCGCTCGGCGGCATCGGCAATCATGGCCCATAAGCGCGGTGTCGCCCGTCCGGCATCGGCAATGGTCAAAAAGGCAGGCAGCGCCTGTGCTGCGTCGCCCATGTTTAGCGCCGCAATTCCTGTTCGCGCCAAATCTTCCAACTGTGTTTGGTCCATATCGCCCCCGAGATGCGAATAGCTTGCTTGGCGGTCTGCGCCAATCCGCCTTGTGACTTAAGCCGCAAACGCGCATATCGGGGGTATGCCGCAGTTGTTTCACCTTGTTCCGCAACGCCGCGCGATTATTGAGCGCCGAGATTTGTCTGACGCGCTGATGGCGCTCGAGGGGAATGATGCCAGCAAGCTGCGCGCCGCCTCGGTGCAGATATTGCGCCCCGCAATGGACGCGGGGCGTGCTGAAATTGCGCAGCGTTTGGCAGATCGGCCAACGCAAGGCCGTGAAATCGCCGCCAGCTATGCCTTTTTGACGGATCAATTGCTGCGGCTGATTTTCGATTTCACGGTGCAGCGGCTCTATCCGCTCAACAACCCGACGGCCGCTGAGCGGATCGCGCTGTTGGCCGTTGGCGGATATGGCCGCGGGGAGATGGCGCCCCAATCTGACATCGATATCGCCTTTCTGACCCCCTATAAGCAGACGGGCTGGTCCGAGCAGGTGATTGAATCGATGCTCTACACCTTGTGGGATTTGGGCCTGAAAGTTGGCCATTCCAGCCGCTCGCTTGATGAGATGGTGCGGATGGCGAAGGAAGACCTTACGATCCGCACGGCGCTGCTTGAGGGGCGCTATGTTTGGGGCGATCAGCAGATTTACGATGAAGCATCGGCGCGCTTTGCGGCTGAAGTCGTGGCCGGCACGGCGCGGACTTTTATCACGGATAAGTTGGCGGAGCGTGATGAGCGCCACAAGCGCATGGGCGATAGCCGCTATGTTGTTGAGCCGAATTTGAAAGAAGGCAAAGGCGGTCTGCGTGATCTGCACACGCTGTTCTGGATTGGCAAATATCTCTACCGCGTCACAACAGTGCCGGAGCTGGTCGACAAAGGGCTGTTGACCGCAGGTGAGTTGCGCCAGTTTCAAAAGGCCGAAAATTTCTTATGGGCGGTGCGCTGCCACTTGCACCTGATTGCCAAACGCCCGGAAGAGCGCCTGACCTTTGATGTGCAACGCGAAATTGCTGAGCGGATGCGCTATAATGACAGGCCGGGCCGGTCCGCCGTTGAGCGGTTCATGCAGCATTATTTTCTGAATGCCAAAATGGTGGGCAATCTCACGGCGCTCTTCTTAGCGCATCTTGATGATACCCATGCCTCTAAGGGTCGGCGCTTTGCGTTGCCCAGTCTCGCTGGTTTCCGCCGGTCACCCAAGCAGCTCAATGGCTTTGTGCTGGATCGGGGGCGGCTGGCGCTTCCGCGGGATGATTTTTTTGCCGAAGATCCGGTGCGCCTGATTGAGCTTTTTGCGCTTGCCGATAGCCAATCCTTGGAAATTCACCCGCAAGCCATGCGCGCAGCGGCACGTGATGCGGGGTTGATTGATGCCAAGGTGCGCAATGATCCGCGGGCCAACGCGCTTTTCTTGCAGGTTCTGTCCTCGCCGCGTGATCCCGAAACTGTGCTGCGGTGGATGAATGAGGCGACAGTCTTTGGCCGCTTCGTGCCGGATTTTGGACGCGTTGTCGCGCAGATGCAGTTTGATATGTACCATCACTATACAGTGGATGAGCATAGCATTCGCGCAATTGGCTTGCTCTCGCGCATTGAAAAAGGCGCACTGGGGGATGACCATCCGCTCGCAACGGCGATCTTGCGGCAAGTATTGTCGCGGCGGGTGCTGTATGTGGCCGTCTTGCTCCACGATATTGCCAAGGGCCGGGGCGGCGATCACAGCATTTTGGGGGCGGAGGTCGCGCAGAAACTTTGCCCGCGTCTGGGGCTGACCGCGGCCGAGACCGAGACCGTGGCTTGGCTGGTCCGCCAGCACCTGATGATGTCGGCCACCGCGTTTAAGCGCGACTTGTCAGACTTTAAAACGGTGCTGGATTTTGCCGGCATCGTGCAATCGCCCGAGCGGCTGCGCTTGCTGCTGGTGCTGACCGTGGTTGACATCCGCGCCGTGGGGCCGGGCGTATGGAACAGCTGGAAGCGTCAATTGCTGTCTGAACTGTTTGAGTCTGCAGAAGAAGTGTTGCGACTGGGCCATAAGCAACGCGGCCGGGCTGACCGCGTGCGTGTGAAGCAAGATTTGCTGCAAGAGGCACTGGTCTGGCCTGCAGCCAAATTCCAATCCTACACCAAGCGCTTGGCTGAGCCCTATTGGGTGGCAGAGCCCGAGGATGTGCTGGAGAGCAATGCGCGCCAGATTGATGCGGCAGGGTCTTCAGATTTGTCGATTTCGGCCACGGTGTATCCGTCACGCGGGGCAACCTTGGTGACCGTTTATGCAGCCGACCATCCCGGGCTTTTCTATCGCATCGCAGGCGGCATCCATTTGGCGGGCGGGAGCATCATTGATGCGCGCATCCACACCACCCGGGATGGCATGGCGCTCGATAATTTCTTGGTTCAGGATCCTCTTGGCCGCCCCTTTGATGATCCCCATCAATTGCAGCGGATTGAGCAAGCCATTGGTGAGGCGCTGGCCAATCGGGCCAAGCTTGTGGAGCGGCTGGCCGCCCGGCCATTGCCGCGTGCGCGCGCTGAGGCCTTTGATATTGCGCCCAACATTCTGATCGATAATCGTGCCTCTAATCGCTTTACCGTGATTGAGGCCAATGCGCGCGACCGGCCAGCCTTGCTTTACGATCTGGCCTATGCGCTGTTCGAAGCCAAAGTGACGATCCATAGTGCGCATATTGCGACTTATGGCGAACGCGCAGTGGATACGTTCTACGTGACAGACCTGACCAACGACAAGATTTCCAGCACCGCGCGGCTGGAGGATTTAGAGGCGCGTCTGCTGGAGGCGGCGGGGGATCGGCGCGCGCGGAGCAAGGCGGCCTGATTGGCTCGCCCGATCCGCCGCCACCCCACCCAAAAAATCAGGGGTCTGCCCGATTGACGTTAACGTCAACTCTTCTTATCCCTCGGTTCATCGAGAGGATAACCCGGAGTCTGTCCCATGAATCTTGAATTCAGCCCCGAAGAAATCGCCTTCCGTGATGAAGTGCGTGCATTTATTGCCGAGAATTACCCCGCCGAACTGCGTGGCAAGCAGGATGAAGGCGATGAACTGTCTAAGGAAGATTTCCTGAGCTGGCATCGCGTGCTCTACAAGAAGGGCTGGGTCGCCCCGGCATGGCCAAAGGAATATGGCGGCACGGGCTGGACCGCGACGCAGCGCTACATCTGGTCGGAAGAAACGGCGCGCGCAGATTGCATTCGCCTGATGCCCTTTGGCCTCACCATGGTTGGCCCGGTGATTTACACCTTCGGCACACCCGAACAAAAAGCCAAGTTCCTGCCCCGCATCTTATCGGGCGAGGACTGGTGGTGTCAGGGCTATTCCGAGCCGGGCTCGGGCTCTGACCTTGCCTCGCTGCGCACCCGCGCCGCGCGTGATGGTGATCATTATGTTGTGAATGGTCAAAAGACCTGGACGACCATGGCACAGCATGCCGATTGGGGCTTCTTCCTCGTCCGCACGGATCCCGATGCCAAGCAGCAAGAAGGTATCAGCTTCCTGCTGATTGATATGAAGACGCCGGGCGTCACGGTGCGCCCGATTATCACTTTGGGCGGTGAGCATGAAGTGAACGAAGTCTGGCTTGAAGATGTGCGGGTTCCAGTTGAAAACCGCGTCTATGAAGAAAATAAGGGCTGGACCTGTGCCAAGTTCCTCTTGGCGCATGAACGCACGGGCATTGCCGGCGTCGCTGCATCCAAGCGCGGCGTAGAAAAGATTAAGACGATTGCGATGAGCGAATCGGATGGCGATCGTCCGCTGCTCGCCAACCCCTTCTTCCGCCGCAAGGTGGCCGAATTGGAAATGGATTTGACTGCGCTTGAATTTACCGAATTGCGCACGCTGGCCGGCGAAGCCCAAGGCAAGGGCCCGGGGCCGGAATCAAGCCTGTTGAAAATTAAGGGTTCGGAAATTCAGCAGCGCATCACCGAACTCGCGCTGGAAGCGGCCGGCCATTATGGCGCACCATATTTCCGCGGCTTTGGCGAAGGCGATAATGAGCATCCGATTGGCCCAGAATATGCCAACCGGACAGCGCCTGTGTATTTCAACACCCGCAAGACGACGATTTATGGCGGGTCGAACGAAATTCAGCGCAACATCATCGCGAAGATGGTGCTCGGCCTTTGATGCATTTGGCCCCCTCTCGCCGTGCGGGAGGGGGAAATCAGAAAGACTAAAACATGGATTTCAACTATACCGAAACGCAGGACATGCTGCGCGATACGCTCGCCCGTTTCCTGGCCGACACTTATGATTTCGAAACCCGCAAAAAGATGATCGATAGCGCCGAAGGGCGTGATCCCGGCATCTGGCGTGCGCTGGCAACCGAACTGGGCATTTTGTCAGCTCCCTTCTCGGAAGAGCAGGGCGGCTTGGGCGGCGGCGCGCTTGAAAACATGATCATGATGGAAGAGCTGGGCAAGGTTATCGCGATTGAGCCTTATCTCCAGACTGTCGTGATTGGTGGCGGCGCGTTGAAGGCAGCCGGCGGCCCGCTTGCCGATGCCGTCATTCCGGAAATCATCGCGGGCAACGCGATTATTGGCTTTGCTTATGCCGAGCCTCAGGGCCGCTATGATTTGGCGAACCTGACGACCACTGCAAAGAAAGATGGCGCAGGCTATGTGCTCAACGGCCATAAGGCCGTTGTTTATGCAGCGCCCTGGGCGACGCATTTGCTTGTTTCTGCCCGCACAGGCGGCGCGCAACGCGATCGGGCCGGCGTAGAGCTGTTTCTGATCGACGCCAAACTGCCGGGGATCACACGGCGTGATTACCCGACTGTCGATGGCTTCCGCGCATCGGAAATCTATTTTGAAAATGTGGCCATTCCGGGTGACGCGCACTTGGTCGGCGGGATTGATCTGCTCGAGCGTGTGGTCGACGAAGCGACGATGGCTGTCTGTGGCGAAGCCTGTGGCGTCACGCGCAAGCTGCACGAAGGCACGCTTGATTATTCCAAGCAGCGCCAGCAGTTCGGCCAGCCCATTGGTCGCTTCCAAGTGCTGCAGCATCGTATGGCGGACATCTTCTTGGAAGTGGAACAGATCATGTCGATGACGCTGATGGGTACGCTGAAGCTTGATCTGCCTGCGGCTGAGCGCAAAGCGGCTGTCAGCTTGGCCAAGGCCAAGGTTGCCCGCTCGGCGAAGTTTGTTGGCCAAAACGCCATCCAGACGCATGGCGGCATTGGCATTACGCAAGAACTGGCCATTGGCCATTATTTCAAGCGCGCAACGATGATTGAAGGCCAATTCGGCTCGGCCGATTATCATCTCGATCGCTTTGAACAGCTCACCTATCCCAAGGCCTAAACCAGAAGATGGTTACTTATCGAGCGCCGCGGCGCGATGAAGCTGCGGCGCTCGCCACTTTGGGGCGTGAGACGTTTGTTGAAACCTTTGGGCATCTCTATCGCCCTGAGGATCTTCAAGCTTTTCTGACCAGCATTTATGCCGAAGATGCGATCCTGCGTCAGCTTGACAGTGATCGCATTCTGTATCGCGTGGCAGAAGAGGGTGGCCAGCTGGTTGGCTATTGCAAATTGGGGCTCGATGTTTCGCTCGATTATGATCCGGGCGACAAAACGGTTATCGAACTCAAGCAGCTCTATGTCTTTGCGAGCCACCATGGCAGCGGTGCAGGCCAAGCGTTGATGGATTGGACGATTGCTGAGGCCGAGGCCCGCAACGCCGATGAAATTCTGCTATCAGTTTGGGCGGAAAATCTCCGCGGCCACCGATTCTATCAGCGCAATGGCTTTCGCTGGATTGCGGACACCCATTTCATGGTCGGCAATCACCGCGATGAGGAATATCTTTTCTTGCGCACAATGCGCTGACTTTTGCCCAAAAATCTGCATCCCGGCGCGCGATTGTGTTGCAGTGCACAAATTTCGCTTGAAATTTGCGCGCGCGCCCTATATTGTGCAGTGCAACATAAAGACGGGAGCCAGACGATGGCAACACCTGCAAAAGCATCGGCCAAGCGGACATCGCCCTCCAAGGCGGCTGCAAAGCCGGCAAAAACAAGCGATGTCGCAATTGCGGCCGCTGGTGAAAGGACATGGACGATGACCGAAGAAACCGTGAAGCAGACCGCGCAAGATTTTGGCGCGAAGGCCACTGAAATGCTGCATGACCTGTCGACCAAGGCGAAGGCTGCCTTTGAAAAGACTGGCGAATTCTCGAAGGAAGCAACCGAATTCCACAAGGCGAATTTGGAAGCCGTTGTCGAATCGGGCAAGCTCGCGGCCAAGGGCCTGCAGGATGTTGCCCAGCATGGTGCAGAAGTTGGCAAGGCCCGTTGGGAAGCCGCCACTGCCCACGCCAAGACGCTGGCTGCGGTCACCTCGCCGACCGAATTTATGTCGGTGCAAGGCGATTATCTGCGCAAGCAATTTGATGCCGCTGTGGCTGATTTCTCAAAGTCGACTGAGTTTTACATGAAGCTCGCCGGCGAGATTGTTGCTCCGGTGCAGAACCGTTATGCAGCGGCTGCCGAGCAAGTGAAGGCGCGCTTCGCTGCCTAAGCCATTGGCTCAATTGAATTAAGGGGTTGCCCGTTATGCGGGCGGCCCCTTTTTCATGTCTTGGTCGCAGCACTGGCTTGCCCTTGGGGCCTGAATTTCTATATTCTAGGGCAGTGATGCGGATTTTGGCAGCAGATACACCGGGAAAAGACGGCACCGGCCCTGGCACAGGTCTGGGCGTTGCCACGCGCACGCGCGAAAAGACTAAAAAGCCACAACCTTATCGCGTGCTGATGCTGAATGATGATTACACGCCAATGGAATTTGTCGTGCATACGCTGCAACGCTTTTTCAAAATGGATTTAGAGCAAGCCACGCGCGTGATGCTGCACGTTCACCAAAAGGGTGTCGGGGTTTGCGGCACGTTCACTTATGAAGTGGCCGAAACCAAGGTGAGCCAGGTGATCGACTATGCGCGGCAGAATCAACACCCGCTGCAGTGCACGTTGGAAAAAGCCTAAATTCGCTTGCGCGGTCTAGCGCAGCCCCGCCTCGACCAAGGGCTGAATGCGCTTCACGATGATGGCCACACCTTTGGGGTTAGGGTGCATCTGATCGCCAATCAAAAGCGCGCGATTGCCCGCCACGCCCTCCATGAAAAAGGGATAAAGCGGCACATGATGCTTTTGGGCCAGCGCCGGGTACAAGCTGTCAAATTCTGCCCGATATTTTTTATCGAGATTATAGCTTGCGCGCATCCCCGCCAGCAGGACGCGAATGTTACGGCGTTTCAGATCAACGAGAATGGCATCTAGGTTGGCGCGCGCTTGGGCGGGGGGCTGTCCGCGCAACATATCGTTCGCGCCCAATTCAAGGATTACCAAATCGGGCTTGCTCTTGAGCCCAGCCAATACCCAGTTAAGCCGCCCGCGCCCAGCCGCGCTTGTATCGCCAGAGACGCCGCCATTATGCACACGCACTCCAAGGCCCTTTTTTCGCAGCGATGCTTCAAGTTGCGCGGGAAAGCTCTCTTGCGCCTTCAGCCCATAACCCGCGGTCAGACTGTCGCCAAAGGCCAGTACCAGCCGCTCGCGCGCATGGGCTGAAGGCGCCATGACCAAAAGCACCGCTTGTGAGAGCGCCAATGCCCACCCATATGGTCCCAGAATTCGCATCAGAAAGTTCCCTTGTGTCCAGCTCTATATCGCCATCGACGGCCCATATTGTGATGCAGGCCCGCAATGTCACCCTCTGCCTTGGCACAGGGGAGGCCAAAGTCGATATTTTGCGGGGAGTTGATCTGGATGTGCGGCAGGGCGAAACAGTTGCGCTGCTCGGTCCATCGGGCTCTGGCAAGTCATCGCTGATGGCAGTCTTGGCCGGATTAGAGCGGGCGACATCGGGTGAAATCCGAACGGGCGGAGCGGATTTTGGACAGATGGATGAAGATGCTTTGGCACGCGCCCGGCGTGGCCGGATTGGCGTCATCCTGCAGGCATTCCACTTACTGCCCACCATGACCGCGCTGGAAAATGTCGCCGTCCCTTTGGAGCTGGCGGGGCAGGATGATGCGTTTGAACGGGCGGCAGACGAATTGACAAAGGTGGGCCTTGCCGGGCGCGCCAGCCATTATCCCGCGCAGTTATCAGGTGGAGAACAGCAGCGCGTGGCGATTGCGCGTGCATTGGCACCCAACCCCGCACTTATTTTTGCAGATGAGCCAACGGGCAATTTGGACGCCGCAACAGGCGCGCAGATTATGGACTTGCTCTTTACGCGTCAGGCTGAAACCGGGGCCACGCTTTTCGTCATTACACATGATGCTGGCCTTGCCGCGCGCTGCGGGCGCGTGATTGAGATGCGCGACGGGAAGATTGTTGAGGATCGCCCCGCACTTCGACGAGCAGACACGCCGCTTCGATGAATAACAAGCCCTGGGCTCGGGCTGTCGCACGGGAATGCTACACCCAAGCCCATCGATAAAATGAAGAGGAGACACAGATGCGCCGTTCCATTCTTGCCATCACGCTGACCGCTCTGCTGGGCGGCACAGCTTTGTCAGCTCTGCCGGCCATAGCCGCAACCCCTGCTGCCCCTGCTGCTGCAACTGATGATGCAGCGCTCGCAAAGTTTTTTGCCGATTATGATGCTGCGCAATTGGCACGCTCTCCCATGGGTAAATCCTATCGCGGTGTGATTGATGCAGATTATGGCAAATGGGATGATTTGTCGGACGCTGCCGACGCGCAGGACTATAAGGCGGATCAAGCCGCGCTTGCTGACATGCATCGCCGATTTGACCCCGCGCGCTTGAGCCCCGCCAGCCGCTTGTCCTACCGCTTGTTTGAAAAGAAGATTGAGCGATCTGCCGGCGCCTATCGCTATCGCGATTATGGCTATGTGTTCGACCAGATGAATGGCGCGCAAAGCCAGATGCCTGCCTTCCTCATCAACATTCACCGCGTCACATCTAAGTCGGATGCCGAAGCCTATGTCAGCCGCTTGGAAGGGATGGGCGCTGCGATGCGCCAAGCCATCGCACAATCGCGTGCGCGGGCAGACAAGGGCATTATGCCGCCCAAATGGGTTTACCCCTATGTCATCAGCGACGCGCAAAATGTGGTGACGGGCTATCCCTTCACCAAGGGCGGTGAAGATGCCCCGTTATATGCGGACATTAAGGCTAAGGTGAACAAGCTGACACTCAGCGATGCCGAAAAGGCTGACCTGCTGGCGCGCGCCACCAATGCTCTGCTCAATTCGGTCAAGCCCGCTTATGCCGAACTCGTCACTGAGATGGAGCGGCAGCAGAAAATCGCGGGCACTGATGATGGCGTGTGGCGCTTCAAGGATGGTGCCGGCTATTATGCCCAACTGCTGAAAAGCTACACGACAACGGATCTGAATGGCGATCAGATCCACGCATTGGGCCTCGCGCAGGTCGCCCGCATCCATGGCGAGATGCAAGAGATTATGAAGAAGACGGGCTTTACGGGAAGCCTGCAAGACTTCTTCCGTTTCATGCGCGAAGACAAGCGCTTCTATGCGCCCAATACAGATGAGGGTCGCGCGCTATATTTGGCCGAAACCGAAAAGGCCAAAGCAGATGTTTCGGCGCTGCTGCCGCAATATTTTGGTATTTTGCCCAAGGCGCCGTTGGTTGTGAAGCGCGTGGAAATTTTCCGCGAAAAATCAGCCGGCAAAGCCTTCTACCAAGGCCCTTCGCCGGATGGATCGCGCCCCGGCACTTATTATGCCAATCTTTATGACATGGCCGATATGCCGCTGTTTGAGATTGAGGCGCTCTTCTACCATGAGGGCCTGCCGGGCCATCACTTGCAGCGTACGATCCAGACTGAATTGACGGGTCTGCCGCCCTTCCGACGCTTTGGCGGGTTCACCGCCTATACCGAGGGCTGGGGGCTGTATTCGGAAAAACTCGCCAAGGATATGGGCCTTTATAAAGACCCCTATCGTGATTTTGGCCGGCTTCAGCTGGAACTGCACCGCGCCATCCGACTGGTGGTCGACTCTGGCTTGCACCACAAAAAGTGGACGCGCGAACAGGCAATCCAATATGTCATTGATAACTCGGCCGACGCGCCGGGCGGCATTGTGAAGGCCATTGAACGCTATGTCGTCTATCCGGGCCAGGCGACGGCCTATATGGTTGGCCGCCTGAAGATCAGCGAATTGCGCGATAAGGCCCAGAAGGAGCTTGGCCCCAAATTCGACTATCGCGCCTTCCACGATACAGTGCTGAAGGATGGGCCGGTGCCGCTGGATGTGCTTGAAGAGCAGGTCAACGCATGGATTGCCGCACAAAAGTGATGCAGTCTCTATGATCCGCCTGTGGCGCCTCGCCTTTCGGGATTTGCGCGGCTCACGCGCTGGGCTGCGGCTGATGGCCGTGTGCCTGTTCCTCGGCGTGGCGGCGCTGGCGGGTATTGGCAGCTTGTCGAGCGCAATCCTGACGGGCCTTGCCGATAAAGGCCAAATCTTGCTGGGCGGCGATGTGCAATTTGAAGCCGCCCAGCGCACCGCCACGCCCGATGAGCGCGCGGCCTTTGCGCAATTGGGCCAAGTGTCTGAAGTGGTTCGGATGCGCGCCATGGCGGCCTTGCCAGACAATAGCCGCGCCGTTCTGGCTGAGCTGAAGGGCGTCGACGCCGCTTACCCGCTTTACGGCAGTCTGCGGCTGCAGCCCGGCGCTCTAACGGCGCGCCCGCGAGGGCTGGAGGCCGCAATTGCCCCCGCACTTGCCGATAAATTGGGCCTGAAAATTGGCAGTTCGGTTCGCGTGGGCGAGGCGCAGCTGCGTGTCATCGGGCTTATTGCGGAAGAGCCCGATCGCACAGGGTCTGGCTTTACCTTTGGCCCCGCCATTCTTGTCGCGCCAGAAGGCTTAGCGGCAACGGGCCTTGTGCAACCGGGCAGTCTATTTTCGGCGAGCTATCGCATCAAATTGCCGCCCAATCGCGATCCAGTGGCGGCGGCCAAATCCATCACCAGCCGCTTTAAAGACGCGGGCTGGGAGGTGCGTGATCGCAGCAATGGCGCCCCGGGCACGCGCCGCTTTGTGGAGAGGTTGGGCCAGTTTTTAACATTGGTGGGGCTCACGGCGCTTGCGATTGCAGGCATTGGCGTGGGCAATGGTGTGGCCTCTTGGTTGGAGGGGAAACGCAGTGCGATTGCGACGTTTAAAGTTTTGGGCGCGGATGCGCGGCTGATTTTCTGGCTTTATCTGGCGCAGATTTTCATTGTGGCGGCAGCGGCGTTGGCGGCGGGCCTCGCACTTGGCGCTGCGCTGCCTTTTGCCATTACACATTGGCTGGGAGATCAACTGCCTGTCCCTCCGCGATTGGCCGTTTATCCCGCGCCACTCCTCTTGGCGGCAAGCTATGGCGTTTTGGTGGCACTGCTCTTTGCCATTGCCCCTTTGGCGCGCGCGCGCGCAGTTTCTGCCGCCAGCTTGTTTCGGAACAGCGTAGAGGCGCGGCAGCGGCCCTCGCGGGCAGTGGCGGGGGCCATGTTGGGCGTGGTTGTGCTGATTGCAGGCCTGGCGATTGGCAGCGCGCGGGAGCCCCTATTTGCCGCTGGCTTTGTCGCCAGCATTGCTGGGCTGTTGCTGGTGCTGACGGGTCTGGCATGGGCCATCACGCACGTGGCAGCGCGGCT
>JAGWVG010000276.1 GCA_018970965.1 Alphaproteobacteria bacterium
GAATGGTATGATCACCTTTGCCAGCCTGTATTATCTCGTGCCGCGGCTTTGGAACCGTGATCGGCTTTATTCGTTGCGCATGGTGAACTGGCACTTCTGGCTGTCGACCATTGGCATTGTTTTCTATGCGGCGTCGATGTGGGTCGCGGGCATCATGCAAGGCCTGATGTGGCGCGAATATGGGGCCGATGGTTATCTGGTCTATGCCTTCAGCGAAACTGTGGCGGCGATGCACCCCATGTATCTGATCCGCGCGACGGGCGGCCTGCTTTACCTCTCGGGCGCTGTCATCATGGTCTATAATGTGTGGATGACCATCGCGGGCAAGCTGCGCGATGAAAAGCCGATGACCGAAACCCCCTATAATCCGGATGCCGACCGCCCCGTGGTCGCCGTGCCCGCCGAATAAGGAGCTGATGTCATGGCATTTAAGTTACTCGATCATGGCAAGCTGGAACGCAATGTTGGCTTTCTGGGATTGCTTGCGCTGTTGACCGTTATGATTGGCGGCTTGGTGGAAATTGCGCCGCTCTTCTGGATCGATTCAACAGTACAAAAGGTGAAGGGCGTGCGGCCTTACACCCCGCTCGAACTGGCGGGCCGGAACATCTATATCCGCGAAGGCTGCTATGTCTGCCACAGCCAGATGATCCGTCCGTTCCGCGATGAGGTGGAACGCTATGGCCATTACAGTCTTGCGGCTGAAAGCATGTATGATCACCCATTCCAATGGGGCTCAAAGCGCACGGGGCCAGATCTGGCACGTGTGGGCGGCCGCTATTCGGACCAATGGCATCAAGAGCATCTGCGCAATCCGCGCGCGGTTGTTCCGGAATCGATCATGCCGCCTTATGCCTTTTTGGCAGAGCGCGATTTGAAGGCCGGCGATATGGCGGCACATCTGAAGACGCTGAAGGCAGAAGGCGTGCCCTACAGCGCGAAGGATATCGCGCAGGCCAATGCGGATCTGGTGGCGCAAGCTGATCCTGATGCGGACGCGGGTGATCTCGCAAAGCGCTATCCCAAGGCGCAGATCCGCGATTATGATGGTGATCCCGCACGACTGACGGAAATGGATGCGCTGATTGCCTATCTGCAAATGCTGGGCACGTTGGTCGATTTCAAATCCGCCGAAGCGCAGGAGCAGCCCAAATGACCTATGATGCGCTGCGGCATTTTGCCGATAGCTGGGGCTTGGCCTTCATGCTGGTGCTCTTTGTAGGCTTTGTTGGCTGGGCCTTCCGCCCCGGTTCGCGCGATCTGAACACCAAGGTCGCCCATATGATCTTTGAGGATGATGACAATGGCTAAAGCACCCAAAGAAACGGGCCCCCGCGTCGATGAACCGACGGGCACAGAATTTGTCGGTCATGAATGGGATGGCATCCAAGAATTGAACACGCCGCTGCCGCGCTGGTGGTTGCTGACCTTCTACGCCTGTATCATTTGGGCGATCGGATATACCATCATGTACCCGGCCTGGCCGATGATCAGTCGCGCGACGGCGGGCGTGACAGGTTGGACCAGCCATGGCCAGCTGGCCGAAGAGATGAAGGCGCAGCAAGCCAAGCGTGCGCCGATTATCGCAGCGATTGCCGCGACGCCCATTGAGGATCTGCCAGCCAAGCCGCAGCTGATGAATGCCGCGATTGAGGGTGGCCGTGCGGCCTTCAAGGTCAATTGCGTGCAATGCCATGGTTCAGGCGCTGCTGGGTCGAAGGGCTATCCCAATTTGAATGACGATGATTGGCTGTGGGGTGGGGATTTGAAAACCATTCGCTACACCATTGAAAATGGCATTCGTAATCCAGACCATGCAGCAACCCGCCAATCGCAGATGCCCGCCTTTGGAGGCATTTTGAGCGATGCAGAGGTGGCCGCTGTTGTTGCGCATGTCCGCCATATTTCGGGCCAGCGCCCAGCCAGCCCATTGACCCAGAAGGGCGCGCAAATTTTTGCAAATAACTGCGCGGTCTGTCACGGGCCTGAAGGCAAGGGCGGCCGCCAAGTGGGGGCACCGAACCTGACCGATGGTATTTGGCTTTATGGTGGGGATACCGCCACGCTGACTGAAACAGTGCTGAAGGCGCGGCAAGGGGTGATGCCGCGCTGGGGCCATAAGCTTGATGCCGCAACTGTCACAATGCTGGCGGCTTATGTCCATTCGCTGGGTGGTGGGGAGGCAAGCCCAGCACCTCAGGAAGCCAAACCCTCCAATGCAAACGCTCAATAATCCGCCCGTTCCAGACTCGCTGTACGAGAAGCGCAAGGCCGTCTACCCGAAAGCGGTAGACGGCTTTTTCCGCCGATTGAAATGGGCGATCATGGTCGTCACTTTGACGATCTATTACGTCACGCCATGGTTGCGCTGGGACCGGGGCCCCTATGCCCCGGATCAGGCCGTTCTGGTCGACCTGGCCAATCGGCGCTTTTACATG
>JAGWVG010000277.1 GCA_018970965.1 Alphaproteobacteria bacterium
ATCTCCCACATTTTCGGCAACCCAAGTCAGGAAGGCGATAACATCATGCTTGGTTACCGCTTCAATGGCGTCAATTGCCGCGACATCGATCGCCGGGTTAGTTGCCCACCAATCCCACAAAGCCTTGGCCGCAGACTTTGGCACCACGCCCAATTCCGCCAGCGCATCGGTTGCGTGCGCCTCAATCTCAAACCAGATTTTGAAACGGCTTTCCGGCTCCCAAATTTGGACCATATCGGGGCGAGCATAACGGGGAATCATGGCATATCCTGTCTGGCTGAGCGGTTTGGCGTGCCGCTAGCAGGAAGGCGGCCGAGCGGCAATGGAGCGTGAAACGCGTTTAGGGTAAAAGGCCTGCCGCCCGCATCGAGCTATGGCCATGCGCGCCAATGATGATGTGATCATGCACGGCGATCCCCAAAATCCGTCCCGCCTCGATAATCTGTTTGGTCAATTGAATATCGGCGCGGCTTGGGGTTGGATCCCCCGAGGGATGGTTATGCACCAAGATCAAAGCGGCGGACCCAAAATCCAGCGCACGGCGCATCACCTCGCGCACATGGATGACCGCCTGATCAATGGAACCTTCGGCCATCAACTCGTCGCGGATCAGCATGTTGCGCGCGTTGAGGTGGAGAATTCGGACCCGCTCAACGGTAAGTGCGGCGAGATCGGCGCGGAGATAATCAAGCAGGGCTTGCCAACTGCCTAAAATAGGTTGGTTGCGAATTGGCTCTGACAACATTCGCAGCGCGGTTGCGTGGGCCAATTTTAATGCCGCAACCGCGCCGTCGCCGATGCCGCCATTGCGTCCTATAGCTTCGGCATCCGCGCAAAGCAGGGCGCTTAGGCTGCCAAATTGCGCCAGCAGCCGCTTGGCAATGGGCTTGGTATCGCGTCGAGGGATGGTCAGCGCCAGCAGATATTCCACCAGTTCATGATCCATCAGCGCCTCAGGGCCGCCCGCCAATAAGCGGCGGCGCAGTCGCTCTCGATGGCCCTCGCCGAACTTGGCTTCCTCCTCCATGCGAAGAAGGCTAAACAGGCTGTGGCGCCCGTCAATTGTCCTTGATCGTCGCGGGCAAAGCGGCTTGGAAGAACGCATGGCCCTGCGCACTCGGATTCAGATTGCCCTTGTTGCACTTGCTTTGCTGGTGTTGGCGGCCATTATGGGCGTGTGGCATTATCGAGAGCCCATCGCCCGCGACATGTTAAATGGCTATTTCGCGCAGCGTGGCATACCCATTTCCTACAAGATCAAAGCGATAGAGACGCGCCGACAAAGGCTGGAGCAGGTGCGCATTGGTGACCCAAGGCACCCTGACCTTATTGCGGATTGGGTTGAGATTGACGTTGGACCTAGTTTCACTGGCCTATCCGTGAAGGCCTTTCGTGCAGGAGGCTTGCGCCTTTGGGGGCTGCAAAAGGGCAAAAAAATTTCATTCGGCAGTGTGGATCGCCTGCTTCCGCCGCCGTCTGACGCCCCATTTCGCCTGCCGCGGATTGATTTGGTGCTGGAAGACGCGCGTCTGGCGCTCGAGTCGCCTTATGGTCGCATCGGTATCCGGCTCGATGGGCAGGGCAATCTGCGCTCAGGTTTTGAAGGAACTATGGCGCTTGTCAGCCCGCAATTGCGCGCCAAGGGGTGCGCCGCGACGGGGCTGCAAATCTATGGCGATATCGCAGTGGTTGGGGCGCGGCCAACCTATGTCGGCCCAGCCCGTTTTGCGGGGCTGCAATGTGGCGATGTGAGCGCAGGCGCGGCGAGCCTTAAAATTGATGCCAGCCTCTCGGAGGCGGCAGATAATTGGCGTGGCGCGGTGCAGCTGACATCGCTCAATGCACTTTCTGGCCCCAGCGTGCGGATTGTTGGGATGACGGGTGGCGGCGAATTTTCTGGCGACGCCACGAAAACTTTGGCCCGCTTTGAAGCGCAGGCGCGCGGCGTGGCGGCATCACAGCTCAATGCTGCCACGCTTGAGCTGGCCGCAAAGGCAGTGGTTGGACGGCGCGGCGTGCGTGTAAATGGCCGCACAATTGCCTTTGGGCTGCAAGCCAACCGCCACTTTGCCAAAGCGACCCAACGAGTGCGCGGTTTGCGCCAGGCCCCTGTCCTTGGCCCATTAGCCCAGCAATTGGGCCACGCGCTTTCACAGGCAGGTGCTGGCATAAAGGCAGACGCCCGCTTCGCGTGGTCACACATTGATGGGCTGGACAGCGCATCGCTGGGTGATGTGCGCCTATCCGCGCCAGGCGGCGGATTTCTGCAATGGTCTGGCAAAGAGGCGCTGAGTTATGATGCGGCGGGTGTGCGGCTTGCTGGGGCCGCACGCTTTGGCGGCGGCGGCTTGCCCGCAGGCCGCGCGCAATTTGCGGGGCGATCTGGGCAGATCATCATGGCCCCTTATCGCGCCAAAGGGGCGGAGG
>JAGWVG010000278.1 GCA_018970965.1 Alphaproteobacteria bacterium
ACATCATGACCTTCGCGGCTCAGCGCCTCATGGATCACCAAGCGAATGGCGTCATCATCATCAACAACCAGAATTTTTCCCTGAGTCATGCTGCGCCCAATTCCCCCGCTTGACCATCCGCACGCGGCAGCAACAACCGGAACACTGTCTGTTCTGGTGTTCCCTCGCGCGCATATTGCACAATGCCCCCCATATCCCGCGTCAGCTTATCTACGAGCGCAAGGCCAAGCCCCTGCCCCTTAGGTTTGCTGCTCACGAAGGGATCAAAAAGATGCTCCACAAGTTCGGCTGGCGCGCCCGGGCCATCATCAAAAATGCAGACTTCAATTGGCAAAGACAGCTTTCGCCCACCCTCGGCCGCCGCGACTGAAACGCCATGCCGAAAAGCTGTGGTAATTTTTACGCGGCGCAATTCTCCGGGCTCAGCCGTTTCAGCTGCGTTTTTCAGCAAATTGAGGATGACCTGCACCATCGTATCGCGATGGACGAGAACGTCGGGCAGCGAGGGGTCGTAAACCTCCCCAATGCTCAATCGATCTCCAAATCCAGACATCGCCACCGCACGGGCATGGTCGATGATGGCGTGGATGTTTTCAGCCTTACGCTCCAATTTTCGCGTGTCTGTAAACCCTTCCATGCGATCAATCAGGCCCGCAACCCGATCTACCTCATCTTGAATAAGCTTGGTCAGCCGCCCGCCGCCCTGATCGCCATTGCTGCGCGCAAGAAGCTGCGCTGCGCCCTTAATGCCCGCCAAGGGGTTTTTGATTTCATGGGCCAACATCGCTGCGATCCGCACTGCCGCCCGCGCCCCTCCGCCTTGCGCGCGGCTGCCGACGCGATGTGCTGCTGCACCAGCGTGCATGGATAACAATGTCCAGCCCGGATGCTCAACCATGGGGGTCACGAAGATATCGGCACGCAAATGCCCCCCGCGCACCAGCGCCACATGCGCATCATAGGCGGCAAAGGGCGCATCTCCGGCGCCATAACCCGGCGGCATAGCGACCAGATCCGGCAAGGCGCGGCCCACAATCATTTGCGCGCTTTGATTGAGCAGCATTTCCCCTGCCGCATTCACCCGCTGTACAATCTGCGCGGGATTTAACATCAGCATGGCAATGGGGGATGCCGCGATCAGCTCTTCAGCGGATGGGCCGAACGCAATTGTGCCCTCTTGCGTCACGCAGCTGCGCGGCTCAGCCAAGGCGTGTAAAAACGTTCCAGCATTTCAAGAACGATTTTGGGATCGTTGATCTGGTTCACCGCATTTCGGAAATCCGCCGATCCGTGGAGCCCTTTGGTGTACCAGCCAATATGCTTTCGGGCCATGTTGACGCCGGTCGTTTCTCCATAATGATCCAGCATATCGCGGTAATGGCGCACGATGATGTGATATTGTTCTTCAACAGTGGGATCGGGCAGCGCTGCCCCCGTTGTGAGCGCGGCCATGACCTGCGAAATGATCCAAGGCCGGCCATAAGCGCCACGGCCAATCATCACACCATCCGCGCCCGAAAGCTCCAACGCTGTTTCTGCATCGGTAATCGAGCAGATATCGCCATTGACGATGACAGGCAGTGAGACCGCGTCTTTCACCTTGCGAACAAAGGCCCAGTCCGCCGAGCCTTTGTACATCTGATTGCGGGTGCGGCCATGCACGGTGATCAACTTTGCACCCAAATCTTCAGCAATATGCGCAAGTTCTGGCGCGTTGAGTGAGTCATGATCCCAGCCCATGCGCATTTTGACGGTCACAGGCACATTCACGGCCTTCACCGTTGCTTCAATAAGCTTAGCCGCCAACGGCAAGTCGCGCATCAGCGCAGAACCGGCATCGCCATTCACGACCTTTTTGACCGGACAGCCCATGTTGATATCAATAATCGCGGCTCCGCGATCTTCATTCAGCTTGGCTGCCTCTGCCATCTCATGCGGCGTGCAGCCAGCCAGCTGCATCGATACAGGCTCTTCAATTGGGTCCCACGCCGCTTTTTGAAGGCTTTGACGCGTCTCCCGGATCATCGCCTGACTGGCAATCATTTCCGTCACATTCAGACCACAGCCAAATTGCCGAACAATCTTACGGAACGGCATATCCGTCACGCCGGTCATCGGCGCGAGGATAACCGGCACGTCAATGCGGACGGGGCCGATGTGGATTGGGTTTAGTCGCTGCATAAAATTGCCTAAAAATTCAGCAGACCTATTAGCAATTTTATGTTGCCGCGCAACAAATTTGCGTGCTTATGCCGCTTCTCATGACAATTGCCGCCATCATTGTCGCAGCCGGCAGAGGGGAACGTGCCGGCGCAGACCTGCCCAAGCAATTCATGCCTGTGGGTGGGCGGGCTCTGGTTGCGCATAGCGTCGCAGCATTTGCGCGGCACCCTGCGATCTCAAGGATCATTCTC
>JAGWVG010000279.1 GCA_018970965.1 Alphaproteobacteria bacterium
CCCGATTTTGAGCCCTATCGCCTTCGGCATGTGGATCGCGCACGCATTGATAGGGGCCGGGCGCGTTATGCAGCACTGCGCCCAGTGCTGGAACGTGTAGAGCGCGAAACCGGCGTGCCAGAATCTATCATGCTTGCCATTTACGGGCATGAGACGAATTATGGCGCTTATACGGGCAATTTTGATCTGCCCAATGCCTTGGCGAGCCTGGCCTTTGAGGGCCGGCGGCGTGAGTTGTTTACGCAGGAATTTATTGCTGCATTGCTGATGATCGATAGTGGGATTGCGCGCGATAGGCTTCGCGGCAGTTGGGCTGGGGCGACTGGCTATCCCCAATTCCTGCCATCGGCCTATTTACGCTGGGCCCGTGACGGAGATGGCGACGGCAAGGCTGATATTTGGCGTAACGAAGTCGACGCGCTGGCCTCTATTGCCAATTATTTTGTGCAAGCGGGTTGGAAGCGTGGCGTAAAATGGGGAACCGCCGTGAGTGTGCCTGAGGGTTTGGATTGGCGGCCGCTGCAATCCCGGCTGGCTGCGCCCAATTGTGCCCGCGTTCATGGGCGACTGAGCCGTTGGAAAAGCGTTGCGGAATGGCGCGCTATGGGGGTCATCCCCTCCCGCAATGACTTGCCAGATTATGAACAGGCCAGTCTCTTTCAGCCTGATGGGCCGGGCACGCCTGCTTGGCTGTTAACCGGAAATTACCGGGTTATCCTCGAATATAACTGCTCGAACTTTTATGCTCTCTCCGTGGGGTTATTGGCCGATGCAGTGGAAATTGGTGGGCAGGGCTAGCCTGCTGCTAGTCGTTGGGATGACGCAAGCCTGCGTCTCTGCGCCGGATGCCCGGCAATTTGGGGTGCCCAACCCAGGGGATTGGCACAGCCGGTCATTGCCCACAGGTGCGCAGCTTGATCGCATTGAAAGCCCAGGTGTGGCGGGCCGAGATGAGACGGCGCTTGCCATGACAGCTTTTGATGAAGTTCAGCTGAGCAGTTGGCCCGCAAGTCCAGTTGCCACTAAAGGTCCCGCCGATGGCAGCATATGGTTGGCGCACCCCAGTTTGCCGGTGCCCAGCTATGTCGAAGTGACGCGGCTCGATAATGGCCGAACTGTTCTTGCACGGATATCGGCTCGGGCATCCGGGACAAAGCCTGAGCTGGTTGCTTTTTCTGAAGGCCTTGCGCGACAATTGGCATTGGGCAGAACGGGTGTTGCCGCCTTCCGCATCCGCCGTGTAAATCCGCCCGAGGCAGATCGTGCAGCACTGCGCCAAGGTCAGAAGGCAGCAGATCGGCTTGATACCCCTGAGTTTTTGTTGGCGGTGCTGCGCAAAAAGGCCGCCGCCTTGCCTGATATTCGTGCGCGGGATGTGCGGGAGGCGGCAGCCCGCCTAACGGCACCTCCAAGTCAGCATATGGTCAATCCACAGAAAAGTGCCGCGACGCAACTCTTGCCGGCGACCCTCACAAGCGCCTCTTCACCAGCGCTGACTTCGGCACGACAAGCGGCTGAGCTGGAGGGCGCCGAGGCCGGCTGGTTTGTGCAGATTGCAGCGCTTTCCAACGCCACAAATGCGCAATGGCTGGCCTCGCAGATGCAGGGCCGCATTGTGCCGCGCAACGGCCTGTACAGGGTGGTTGTTGGGCCATTTTCAACAGAAGCATCGGCCCGGTCCGCGCTTGGCCGCCTGGCCATGAAAGGCTATCCAGACGCCCGAATCACGCGTTGAGTCGTCATCTCGGGAAGTCTTCATGAAACAAGCATTTATCGCCGCATCTCTCCTCTCAGTTGCGGCGTCGTCTGCCGTTGCTGCGCCGCCGCCTTTTGAGACGGCGGCCCCAATTGCCTATTTGATTGATCTTTCTTCTGGCGCGGTCCTGTATGCCAAGGATGCCGATCGTCAGATGCCGCCCGCTTCGATGGCGAAAATGATGACGACGCATGTTGTGTTCGACATGATCAAAAAGGGCCAGTTGAAGCTCGATCAAAAATTTACGGTCCGCCCGGAAACATGGCAAAAATGGCATGGGCCAGAAGCTGGCTCGACAATGTTTTTATCGCCGGGCGAAGAAGTGAGCGTTGAAAATCTGCTCCATGGCGTTGTTACCCTATCGGGCAATGATGCGTGCGTGGTGCTTGCGGAAGGCATTGCCGGCACGGAGGAAGCCTTTGTTGCGCGGATGAATGCTGAGGCGCAGCGGTTGGGCATGAAGAACAGCCGCTTTGGCACCTCCAATGGGTGGCCCGATGAAGGCCGCACACAAGTTACGGCGCGCGATCTGGCGACACTCGCCGTCAACACCATCCGCGACTATCCCGACCTATACCGCAAATTTTACCAGCAGAAGGAATTCAGCTGGGGCAAAACAATGGGCAAGGGCGAGAATATCGTTCAAGCCAATCGCAA
>JAGWVG010000280.1 GCA_018970965.1 Alphaproteobacteria bacterium
CCCGCTTGCGCCATAAAGCCTTCAATGACGCGGTGAAATGTAAGGCCATCATAAAAGCCCGCACGCGTCAGCTGCTTGATACGCGCGACATGGTTGGGGGCCTTATCGGGCCGCAATTGAATGCGCACCGGGCCGCCTGTCGACAGCTGCAGCACCCAAATATTATCAGCCGTAGCCGGCGGAACCGTAGAGACTGGCTGGGGCGCTGGAGCCGACTTATCAGCAGCATGGGCCAACCCTGTCAGGCCCAGCATCATCAGCACAGCGGCAAAAAATTTCTTCACAAACACCTCAATCCTTACCGCCTTTATGACGGCCTTTGGCTTAGCTGCGGATGAACAGATCACCTGCCACGCCGTCCTGTCACTGCAATACGGGCAAGCACATCGGCTTCAACCGCAGGCGTCACAAATTTACTGATCGCACCGCCGTAAACCGCAATTTCCTTCACCAGGCGCGAAGCAATTGGCTGAAGTGACACATCCGCCATGAGAAAGACTGTCTCAATTCGGTCATTCAACTGCTGGTTCATGCCGGCCATTTGATATTCATATTCAAAATCGGCAACGGCGCGCAGTCCGCGCACGATAACCGAGGCGCCTTGCGCTTCAGCAAAATCCATCAGCAGCGAGTCAAAGCCCACCACTTCAATCCCCGCCCCAATGCTCGCAACTTCGCGCTGCACCATGGCAATGCGCTCGTCATCCGAGAACATGGGGGATTTGCTGGCATTGGTCGTCACACCCACAATCAGCCGATCCACCAGCTTGGCGCCGCGGCGGATAATATCCATATGGCCCAAGGTAATCGGGTCAAACGTGCCCGGATACACCCCAATGCGCTCTGCCATTACCGGTCCCTCTCTACCGTGTAGCGGGCAATCGCTCGCAACAAATCTGCTTCTGCGCCAAATCCATGCAAATGGGCAATGGCTTGATCGACCAAAAGATGCATCTGCGTCTTGGCGCGATCAATGCCTAAGAGCGAGAGGAAGGTTGCCTTGCCCGCGTCTGCGTCTTTCTGCAGCGCCTTGCCCGCCACCTCGGCATCGCCCTCGGCGTCCAGCACATCATCCGCAATTTGGAAGGCCAAGCCAATATCCCGCGCATAGCCGCGCAAGCCATTGCGCCCATCGGGCGGGACACGCCCCAAAATCGCGCCGGCTTCCATACAAAATGAAATCAGCGCACCCGTTTTCAACTGCTGCAACCGGCTAACGGCATGCAGATCAAACGCGGCCTCACTCGCCATTAAATCCATCATCTGGCCGCCCGCCATCCCCGCCGGGCCCGAAGCGCGTGCCAGTTCTGAAATCAACTCAGAGCGGACAAAGGGGTCGGGATGCGTCGCTTCATCGGCTAAAATTTCAAAAGCCAGCGCATGGAGCGAATCCCCGGCCAAAACAGCCGTCGCCTCGTCAAACGCCTTATGCACCGTCGGCTTGCCACGGCGCATATCATCATCATCCATGCAGGGCATATCATCATGGATCAGCGAATAGACATGGATGCATTCAATCGCGGTGCCAACGCGCAGTGCGCACGCGCGGCTCACGTTAAACAATTGGGATGACGCCAGAACCAGCAAGGGGCGCAAGCGCTTGCCGCCGCCGATCGCAGCATGGCGCATCGCCTCATAGAGGCGCGCACGGCCATCGTCTGGCACAGGCAACAGCAGATCAAAGGCGCGGTCAATATCGGCCGCGATCTCTGCCAAGGCTGGTTTCAGAATTTCGGCCCCACCCATGCGAACAGGTCAGCCTGCATCAAAGGGCGCGGTGCCCGCAGCTGCGCCATCCGCCCCTAGGGTGATTTTTTCAATGCGTGCCTGCGCATCCTTAAGCCGTGCTTCGCACTGGGCGCGCAACGCCTCCCCTTGGGTGTAGAGCGTGATGGAGTCATCCAAGGCCGCCTCACCTGATTCCAGACGGGCGACAATCTCTTCAAGCCGCTTCAAAGCCTGTTCAAAACTCAGCGCGGAAAGGTCCGTTTCGTCGGTCATATCGCTTGCTTTGACGAGGCGGCACGCAACGGTCAAGCGCGATGCGACACAGCTTAAGCTGCGCCCTCAGAAGCTGCTGCAACAATCGCAGCCCAGCCTGCCTCGTCGATCACCTCAATGCCCAATTCCTGAGCCTTTTTAAGCTTTGATCCAGCCCCCGGTCCGGCGACGACCAAGTCCGTTTTGGCAGATACTGATCCCGCTGTTTTTGCACCCAATGATTCGGCCTGCGCCTTGGCTTCATCACGGCTCATCGTTTCTTGACTGCCTGTGAACACGATAATCTTGCCGGACACGGCCGATGCTCGAACATTATGAACAAAGGCCGGTGGAGCCACTTCGCTCAACAAATCTTCCCACACCGCCTGATTATGCGGCTCATGGAAAAACT
>JAGWVG010000281.1 GCA_018970965.1 Alphaproteobacteria bacterium
TTATGCGCAGAAATGGCAATCATATCGGCATCGGGAAGTGGCAGTTTTGCAGCCGTTTGGGCGCAATCGACAAAGATCAATCCGCCACGGGCGCGCACCAAGGGGATCAGCGCTTCGAGGGGCTGAATGACCCCCGTTTCATTATTGGCATGCTGCACCGCGACCAGCGGCAGCGGGACGGGGTGTGCATCTAGATGCTGGGCCAGCACATCGGCTGTCACTTCGCCTTTAGAGGTAACCGGCAGCGTAAAGGCTTTGGGCACACAGCGCGTTACGGCATCATGCTCTACGGCTGAGACAAATAGGGCATCAGCGCGATTGCGGGTCAGCGCGAGCGCAATGGCTTCGCTCGCGCCGCTCGTGAAGATAATATCATGCGGCCAGTCAAGCGCCTTGCCAATTCGCACGCGCGCTGATTCGAGGGCGGCCTTTGCTGCGCGGCCTTCTGCATGGGGCGAAGACGGATTGGCCCAATTCTCGAGCGCTTCTGCCATTGCTGCGCGCGCAACGGCGGACACGGGCGTGGTTGCAGCATGGTCCAAATAAAGGCGTTCCGGCACGGCGTGACCCAAATGATTGCGAAATGTTGGCCTCTTCCTATATAGGCGGCGTCCGTGGCGCAAAGCCTGTGCCACTTTCCTGAAACGAAATTCTTAGCGAGACCCATGCCTGAAGTCATTTTTCCTGGACCCGAAGGCCGTCTTGAGGGCCGATTCAACCCTGGCCCCCGCCCGCGTGCGCCCGTTGCGATGATTCTTCACCCGCACCCCAAAGCGGGCGGGACAATGAACAATCGTATTGTGCAGGCGCTGTATCAAACCTTTGTCCGCCGCGGCTTTGCGACGTTGCGCTTCAACTTCCGCGGCGTTGGCCGCAGCGAAGGCACGTTTGATAATGCGATTGGCGAATTGTCGGATGCCGCCGCTGCACTTGATTGGGTGCAATCCATCCACCCAGAGGCACAGCAGACTTGGGTGGCTGGCTATAGCTTTGGCGCGTTGATCGGTATGCAATTGCTGATGCGTCGCCCCGAAATCCGTGGCTTCATCTCAATCGCGCCGCCCGCAAATATGTATGATTTCAGCTTTTTGGCGCCATGCCCTTCATCGGGCATCCTTATTCAGGGCACGTCGGATGAAGTTGTGACCCCGGGCGCGGTGCAAAAGCTGGTCGATAAATTGCGGACGCAGCGGCACATCACCATCCATCATGATGAGATCAAAGGGGCGAACCACTTCTTTGAAAACGAAATGACGGAATTGATGGGCTCGGTTGACAAATATCTTGATTTCCGGCTCGATCCCGCCTGCACAATTCGCTAAATTCTGGCCCGAAATAATGGCCGGAAGGGGCCGGGTGGGGTTCATGCAGACGCAGCTTGATGAAAAGACAATTCTTCATCTCTTTACCGAGATTGCGATTGTCGAACATTTGTTGCGCAACCGTTATGATCAGTCGTCGCCCGCTGGGATGACGACCGGCCAATTCGGTATTCTTACCCATTTCATCCGAAACGGAAAATCAGAAGATACGCTGTCCTTGCTCGCTTGGGCCTTTCAGGACAGCGATGAATATATGGCCGAAAAAATCGCCTCGCTGGTGCAGCGCGGCCTATTGGCGGCGCGGCCAGCCCCAGCCGACGCAGCGGATATGGTTGTTGCCATTACCGAGCAGGGCCGGGCCGCGCACGCGCAGGCCGTGGAAGAAATTCGTCCCGAGGTCGAATCGCTGCTGGAAGGCATTACTATGGAGGATTTGAAGACGAGCCTGCGGGTCGTTCAAGAAATCCGCCGTACGCTAGACAATCTGCCTGACAGATAAGCCCGTGTGAGCTGTGGCGCGATGGGCTTAATAGCCCATCAAGCTCATCACTTCCTTGCGACTGCTGGCATCCTCAAGAAAACACCCGAGCAAGCGGCTGGTGGTCATGCCCACGCCCGGCGTGCGAACGCCACGGCCGGTCATGCAGCCATGTGTCGCCTCGATCACAACGGCCACGCCATGGGGCTGCAAATTGTCCCAAATGCATTTGGCAACTTCTGCGGTCAGCCGTTCTTGCACTTGCAGCCGGCGGGCATAGCCGTGCAGCACGCGGGCAAGCTTAGAAATGCCAACGACCCGGTTTTTGGGAAGATAAGCGATAGAGGCCTTGCCAACGATGGGCGCCATATGATGTTCGCAATGCGACTGAAATGGAATGTCGCGCAGCAAAACCACTTCATCATAACCACCCACCTCTTCAAAGGTGCGCGACAAATGCAGGCCGGGATCTTCTTCATAGCCTGCGCAATATTCCCGCCAGGCGCGCGCTACGCGCTTGGGCGTGTCGAGCAAGCCCTCTCGGCTGGGATCATCCCCTGCCCAGCTGATCAGCGTGCGGATGGC
>JAGWVG010000022.1 GCA_018970965.1 Alphaproteobacteria bacterium
CGGCATTAAAGATAATGTCGGCATGGCGTGCGGGAACACGCAGATGCCCATACAGCCCACAGAAGCGGCGGCCTCCGCCAATGCGATAGGGGTGGCATCGACAATCGTCAGATGATCAAGCGCGAGCGGTCGATGCTGAAGGGGCATAGCGTTCTTAACCACCAATCAGCCCCGCGGCCCAAGCAGCGAGGATAATCAGCGCCTGGGCGGGAACAACACGCACAGCAAAGCCGCGTGGCCCGGCTGTCAGGGCAAGAAAGATTTTTGCGGCCGCGCTTGAGGACCATGCAACCAACAATGGCACCGCCGCCTCACCCGCAGATAATTTGCCCGCGGCCACTTGCGCGGCAAGCGCAATCGATGCTGCGTGAACGTCCATCACGCCGCCAATGGCCGCGGCGAGCATGACGCCTGGCGCACCAAAATACGCCCGCAACGCGGACATGGCGATGAGAATGCCGCCCAAAGTGGCGGAAAAGACCAAAGCCAAGGCAACACCAACGCCGCGGTCCAAATCTGGCGCGGACGCGGGGGCTGTGCGCCACGCCGCCGCGGTCAGCGCGGCGCCCAAGAGCGCGGCTGTGCCGATGGCAGATAGAATTGGGAATAAGGCGACTGAAAAGCTTGCCGCATCGGTCATCGCAATCACCGCGCCCAGCTGAACAAAGGTTGCCACGGTCGACAAAACGGCCCCTGCGGCAGCCGCGGGCACCATGGCGGGGGATCGGCGGCTCCACGCGCCCAGCGCCCCAATTGTTGCAGAGCTTGAGACAAAGCCAGATACCAGACCTAGCAAGGGGACGCCAAGTCGCGTCCCAAGCCAGCGTGTGACAAGCCGACCTGCCGCCCCAATGGCGAGAACCAAAATAGCGACCAGCCACATGCTGTGCGGGTTCAAGGCATCAAAGGGGCCCATCGGACGATCAGGCAAAAGCGGCAGGATCACCAAGGTCGCTGCTGCAAGAATAAGCAAATCAGAAAGTTCGCCTTGTGTCATCCTATCGCCCACCAGCCGGTGCAGCTGCTGGCGCACAGCAAGCAGCACTGTGACGACGACCGCCAATCCGCCCGCAAGCGTTGGCGCAGAGAGCGACTTCGCGCCCAAAAGCACCGCGATCATCAGCGCAATCTCTGTTGTAAGACCGGGATCATCATCGTCGCGGCTTCGCCAATAGCTGAGCGCCGTATAAAGGGCGACACTGGCAAGCAGAACGGCGAGCAGGGGAATACCCCCCAATTGCATCGCAAGCGCCCCCGAAACAGACGCCATCGCAAAGGTCCGGATGCCTGCGGCCATGGGCGCGGTGCGGGTGGATTTGCGCCGCTCGCGCTCTGCCCCCATCATCAGCCCAATCCCAAGAGCGACGGATAGACTTTGGATGACCTCGATCATGGGCATAAATTTGCTCTAAGGACGCTATGTCAGACGGATCATTCCGCGGTTTTTGATTTGGCGCAATGCCCCGCGGAACACAAATGCCGATAAGACACAAGGCAATGGAATAGAATATACTGCAATTTGGGATAAGCTTTTCATCAAATTCTTCTTGATTGGTTCGCAAAATCTCTGTTGGGCAAACGGAAGAAGACATTCGGTTTTGTTTCAATCCATAATAGATCATCTGCGCGCCGCGGCGCTGGGGGCATCATGAACCGTGATTTAGTAGTGAAAGCAGCTGCGGTCGCCGCTCTGCTTCTGGCCCTGATCTTGGCAGGCGTCATGCTCTTTTCATCACCCAAGCCGCAACCAGCACCTGCTGCGCCCGCAGGTCAATTAAGCGCATCCCAAATTGCGCGTATGGGCATCAAAACGGCGCGGGCCACAGCGACCACATCCACAATTATTGGGGCGGTTTCGGGCCGGGTCATTTTGCCGCCCGACGCGCGTGTCGGCGTAACCATTCCTTTTACGGGCACCGTGGCGCGCGTCTATGTGATGCCCGGCCAAGAGGTGCGCGCAGGCGATGCTTTGGCGCAGCTCAGCTCTGTAGACTCAATTAAAACCTCTGCCGCCCTCGCGCGCAGCCAAGCCCAATTGGTTGTGGCACAAGCCGAAGAACGCCGCACGGCTCTGTTGGTGCGCGAAGGCATTTTGGCAGGCGCCCGCGCTGAGGCGGCCCGCGCCCTGCGCCAGCAAGCGCAAACTGACGTTGAAGAAAATCGACGTATCCTTACCCAAACAGGCGCCAGCGGCACGGGAGACATTGTGCTTCGCGCTCCGATTTCAGGACGGGTGGCTGTGGTCAATGTCCAGACGGGCGGACCTGTTGATCCAATGAGCGCGCCGTTCATTGTCGAAAACACACAAAGGTTGATGCTTGACCTGCAAATTCCTGAGCGAATGGTGTCTGCCGTCAAGCCGGGTCTTGGCGTCAGCATTCATCTGCCCGATGGCCGAGTTGCAACAGGCACATTGGTGACAATGGGGGCCTCGCTTGATCCCGCAACGCGTGCCATTACGGCACAGGCGCGGCTCGAGACGGCATCTGGTCTGGTGAGCGGTAAAACAGTAACCGCGCTGTTAAAAGGCACCGCCTCGGCGCCTGCCGTGCGCGTGCCAGCGGCGGCGGTGACGCGGCTTGATGGCAAAGACAGTGTATTTGTGGCGACAGCCAAAGGCTTTGCTGTGCGGCGTGTGACCTTGGCCGGACTGGAGGCAGATACGGCCATCCTAACATCTGGCCTGACCGCCGGAGAGCCGGTTGCCATTAGTGGCATATCGGAACTCAAGGTCATTTTTGGCGGACATTGATATGCTGGCGCGCCTGATTGAAAAAGCACTGACATGGCGCCTGGCCGTTCTCGGTGCGGCACTGGCATTGGCGGGTTGGGGGATATGGTCTTTCCTGACACTGCCCATTGATGCCTTTCCAGACATCAGCTCAACACAGGTGAAGATCATTCTAAAGGCGCCAGGCATGACGCCTGAAGAAATTGAAAGCCGGGTGATTACGCCAGTTGAAATGGAAATGCTGGGCATTCCCAAACAAGCCAATCTGCGGTCCATCGCCAAATATGCAATTGCCGATATCACCATCGATTTTAAAGATGGCACAGATATTTATTGGGCCCGCAGCCAGGTGGCAGAGCGCCTTGCCAACGTCACCAATCAACTGCCCTCCAGCGTCTCTGGCGGCATGGCGCCCATCTCAACCCCCTTGTCTGACATGTACATGTTCACGCTGGAAGGGCCCCAATCTCTGGCTGAAAAGCGGCGGACATTGGATTGGATTATCCGCCCTGCGTTGCGCACCGTGCCTGGGGTTGCCGATGTCAATGCGCTTGGCGGCTTTGTTGAGAGCTTTGAGGTCCAGCCGGATATGACGGCACTGGCCGCGGCAGGGCTCACCATTGAAGATTTGCGAACAGCCATTGAGCGCAGCAATCGAAATGATGGCGCGGGCCGCCTCAAGACGGGCGAAGAATCTTTGATTGTTCGATCGGTCGGCGCGGTGAAATCGCTCGATGATTTAGCGGGCGTTGTTGTGCGCAGCCAAAATGGCCGCATCGTCCGCGTGGGCGATGTGGCGGACGTCCGCCTCGGGCATCTGACCCGCTATGGCGCGGTCACCAAAAATGGCCGGGGTGAGGCCGTGCAAGCTTTGGTTATTGGCTTGCGGGGCGCGGATGCGTCCGCTGTTGTAAAAGGGGTGAAAGCCCGGCTCACAGAAATTGCCCCCAGCCTGCCCAAAGGCATGACGATTGATGTATTTTACGATCGATCTGATCTTATTGGTCGCGCAGTTGGCACCGTCGAAAAGGCGCTGATTGAGGCGACCTTCTTGGTCGTTATTTTGCTGCTGCTGTTCCTCGGCAATGTCCGGGCGTCAATTATTGTTGCAACAGCCTTGCCCATGTCGGTGCTGCTCACCTTCATCTTCATGCACAATATGGGGCTGACGGCCAATTTGATGAGTTTGGGCGGCCTCGCCATTGCCGTCGGCATTTTGGTGGATGGCGCCGTTGTGGTCGTTGAAAATGTGGTCGAACGGCTGTCTGACCCCAAACACGCCAAGGCAAGCAAGCTCAACACTGTATTCATTGCCGCGCGCGAAGTGGCGGTGCCGGTTGCGGCAGGGCTGCTGATTATCGCTTTGGTGTTCCTGCCGCTGCTGACGCTGGAAGGCTTGGAGGGCAAGCTGTTCGCACCCGTTGCGCTCACCATCGTGCTGGCCCTGCTTGCCGCTTTGGTTCTGTCGCTGACGCTGGTGCCGGTGCTGTGTTACTTCATCCTACGCCAGCAAACGGGCCATCATGAGCCATGGCTGATGCAGAAAGTGGCCCCGCGTCACGCGCACCTGCTGCAATGGGCCTTTGCCAACCCGCGGCTTGTGGGGGCCATCGCTGGGGGATCTTTATTGGTCGCAGGGCTTGCTTATGGCGTGACGGGCAAAACATTTCTGCCCACCATGGATGAGGGATCAACGCTGGTCCAATTGGCAAAGCTGC
Organism: Alphaproteobacteria bacterium; assembly: GCA_018970965.1. GTDB lineage: Bacteria > Pseudomonadota > Alphaproteobacteria > Sphingomonadales > Sphingomonadaceae > Aquisediminimonas. Next base: position 4,450 of record JAGWVG010000022.1, read on the forward strand.
CCAGCATCAGCATTGACCATAGCGTTGAGGGCGATTTGCGCGTGCAGCGCGCCATATTGGCCGAGGTTCCCGAAGTAACCGAAGTCATCGCCCGCGTCGGCAGTGATGAATTGGGCCTTGATCCAATGAGCCCCAACGAAACCGACAGCTTTTTGAAACTAAAGCCGCGCGAGGCGTGGCGCGTGCAAGATAAAGAATGGCTGGTAAACGAACTGCGCCGCGTGCTCCATAATTTCCCGGGTATTTCCCCAAGCTTTACGCAGCCCATTGAAATGCGCGTTTCAGAAATGCTGACGGGCGCGCGTGGCGATTTGGCAATCAAGATATTTGGACCAGATCTGGGTGAACTCTCTCGGCTCGCGGGGCAAATCCAGGGCCGATTAAAAGCCGTTGAAGGCACAAGCGAAGCGATCACCGTCGCCAACGCATCGGTGGATTATCTGCAAGTCGATGTCGATCGCACCGCAGCCGGGAGCGCCGGCATGCCCGTTGATATGTTGCAAGATATGATGCGGGCCAATGTCGAAGGTGTGCCAGCAGGGGTGGTGACTGATGGCCTGCGCCGCGTGCCCATTCTCATCCGTGGTGCGGGACAAACCGCATCAGACCCGCAAGCCTTTGTTGATCAGGCCTATCTCAGCCCATCGGGGCAATTGGTGCGCGCGGGCGATGTGGCCAATGTGCGGCGCGTGGCCGGCCCCGTAAAATTAGAGCATGAAAATGGATCTCGCTTTGCATTGGTCCAAGCCTTTGTCTCTGGCCGAGACCTTGTGGGGTATGTGCAAGATGTGAAGGCCGATGTGGCGACGCATGTGGCGCTGCCCCCCGGCTATCGATTGGTATGGGGTGGGCAATTTGAAAATCAGCAACGCGCCGCCAGCCGGCTGATGATCGTGCTGCCTTTGTCGGTGCTGATGATCTTCATTGTGTTGTATGCAACTTTGGGTTCGCTGCGGGCCGCTCTGCTGATCCTAGTCAATATTCCTTTTGCGGCTGTGGGCGGCATGGTGGCGCTTGCGGTTTCGGGGGAATATCTGTCGGTCCCTGCCGCGGTCGGCTTTATCGCTCTGCTGGGCATTGCGGTTTTAAATGGGTTGGTCATGGTCAGCTATTTCCGGCAACTGCGCGAGACGGGCATGCCCTTGGAAGAGGCGGTGCGCCTGGGGGCGGCACGGCGCTTAAGGCCTGTGTTGATGACGGCGAGCATTGCCGCCTTCGGACTTGTCCCCTTGCTCTTCGCGACGGGCCCGGGTTCGGAAATTCAGCGCCCCTTGGCCATTGTTGTCACAGGTGGGCTGGTGACGGCGACATTGCTCACGCTGGTTCTCTTGCCCATTCTCTACGCCCGTTTTGGCGAAAGCGCCGACGAAAGGGCCCATGGCCCGCAGCCAGAGCTTCAAGGAGACGCCGCATGACACCAAATTGGCCGATCCTGATGGGTGCAGCGCTGCTGGCATCAACGTCCGCCACAGCGCAATCCCCCCTGCCGCCCGAGGCAGCCGTGCGCGAAGCGCTGGATCAACATCCACAGGTTCAGGCGGCTCTTGCCCGCGTGGCATCCGCCAAGGCACATGCCCGAGGTTTGCGGGCGGGTCCGCATGAGGTGACCGTAACGGGCAGCTATATTCGCCGGTCGATTGATCGCGATGGCAAATATGATGAATATGATGCCACAGTGATGAAGGGCATTCGCCTGCCCGCAAAGGTGCGGCTGGATGCAGAGGCGGGCGACCAAGGCGTTGTTGTTGCTGAAAATCTGGCAGAAGATGCGCGGCATCAAGCCGCCACGGCACTGAACGGCTTGTGGTGGGATTGGCTGGCCGCTGCCGCCGAGGCACAGGTAGATGCCGAAACTGTCCGCAACCATCAGGCGATGCTTACCGCGCTCAAACGGCGGCTTGCACTCAAAGATGTGGCTCCGCTGGAGGTAGATCAAACGGCCGCGGCTCTTGCGGATGCCGAAACCATCTTGGCGCAATCAAACGGCGCCGTCGCCTTGGCGCGTGCGCGGCTGGCAACGCTGTTTCCGGGCCTCGCTTTGCCTGTCAGCGCCCCAGCCCTTCCGCTGCCCGAAGTGGCGGCAGATCATCTGGGAGAAATGGCACAGCAAGTCATCGCGCGCAGCCATGATATTGCAGCAGCCAATGCCGAGGCCGCGCGCCTTGCCGCACTCGCCCAACGCGCAAAGGCAGATCGCATTGCCGACCCCAATATTGGCGTGCGCCTGTTTAGCGAGCGCAATGGCGCAGAGCGCGGCGCGGGTGTTGTTATGTCGGTTCCGCTTGGGATTGGCGCACGTCGGGCAGCCGCGGATCGCGCGGCGGCAGACGCAAAAGCGGCAACGGCAGAACTGGCCGCCGTGCGCGCCTCAGTTGCAGAATTAGCAGCGACCAATTTGGCGGACCTGGAAGCCAAACGCAGCGCATGGCAATTTGCGCAGGCCGCAGCCGACAGTCAGCAGGCAGCGCTGCTGCGTCTTAAGCGCGGTCAAGCCCTAGGCGCGATTGATTTGGCGGATGTGCTGCAGGCAGAAAGGCTGGCGCATGCCGCCGCGCGCGTGGAAGCAAGGGCGCGTGCCGATACGCATCGCGCCTGGACGAAGCTGCTGATTGATAGCCACAATCTTTGGATTGGTGATTAAGGCAGAAGCGCATCTGCGACGGGGCTGATTTTCTTGCGCCAAGGAAGAGATCTCAGCCAAGGCCGTGGGATAGCATCTTGTCCATAAAGTGCGCCGGCCAATTGGCCGGTTATGGCAGCCAGTCGGCCTTGGCCGGGCGTAAGGCCTGCCGCCAATGTGACCGCCTGTTTAAAATCGCCCGTGCGGCCCACGCACCAAAGCGCTGCTGTTAAGCTGTGGCTGGCCTGCCCGTTGGGGTTCAATTCATACCGAGGCCGGCCGCGCCAACGCTCTGCAATATGCGCTGCAAAAGCGCCTTGGCCCTGTCCTGCGGAGCGCGCGAGAACTTGGGAGGGCGGCGTGCCTTGTATGGCGTCGGCCAGCATCTCGGAGAAGATCAGGCACGCGTCCACAGCTTCGGGCGCGGCATGTGTCATCAGACATTGCTGGATGGCCGCATCCCGCAAAGTGAGACGATCATTATGGTAGCGAATGGCAAGTGGGGCGATGCGCACCAAACTGGCATCTGTTGTGTGGTCAGGGGCGGATACGCCTGAGAGGGCATCATCGGTCATGGTGCCCCGCCTACCGCTCACACCGCTGGGCGAGAAGGCACCCGTCTCTTGCCAATTGCGGAGGCGTTGCATGGCGTCGGCAGCGTCGAACTGGCCCCTTTGCAAAAGGCTATCCGCGAGTGCGAGCGTCATCGCCGTACTGCTGCTCCACTGCCCGTTTTCTTGCGCGCTTGCCAAGGCATCTCCAGCGGCCAGACCCAACAGAGCGCCTTTGGCCCGATCCTCCATAGCGCTTGCGCTCATATCCGGCCAAGGCTCAGGGCAGTATCTGATGGCGGACAGGGCAGTGAGCGCATCTTCGCCTAACAACGCGCCAGGCTGGGCCAGACGAACACGACGAATAGCTTGGTCAAGCGGGACGCCCAATTCCACCAGCAGCCGTGCAGCAAAATGGTTGGCCCGTCGGTCACCCCCGCGGCTATGGATCAAAACATCAAAGCCTTGGCGCACAATGAAGCGGATAATTGGCCCAGCCTTGGCCCAGGCTTGTTCGAACCTCCAGCCCGTGAATGCGCCGGCTGGCATGGGAACATGATACCAAGCCATGTGTCGTGCTTGGGTTTCTGACCCGAGCTGAGGGACCTCAAGTGCCTGCAACTCGCCGGAGCTAGCCAAGCTAACCACCGCGACTGCACCCCATCGTCGGATGTCGTTCAAATCAATGCCAAGGTCCCGATACCACCGGCCTGATCTGGATGAGTTTTGTATGCGCCCAGGACAAGCAGATAATCCAATTCGACCATAACGGTCAGCAGCTTGAACGACCGCAATATCCAATGGATGCGTAACACTGGTTTTGTAGATTCTGCTCTCCTTCAGGCCCCGGCCGTATCAAATCTGCTGTTCAATTGTCGGCGGCAAATGTCTGTTCGTCGATTCTGGGTATAATTGTCACTGATGGTCTACACATGAGAGCCTCGAAATAAGGCTGGCGTCAAGCATAATGTCACTCATCATCTGTAGATTGATTGTCGACGGGTGGGTGAAGCAGGAGACATGCATATTCAGCAGATTCTAGGCGCAAACGTAAAACGCCTGCGGACCAGCAAAGGCTGGAGCCAAGAGGAATTTGCGTTCGAAGCAGGCATTCATCGCACCTATGTCAGCGACATTGAACGCGGTGCGCGCAATCCAACAATTGATGTTTTGGAACGTCTGGCCCGCCCCTTGGGGGTCGCCGCAGCCGATTTGATCCGCCAGTCTGACCCCGCCTAAAGCGTTTCAATCAGATCGAGAATATGGGCAATCCTGCCCTCAATTTCCTCCAACTCGTTCGTCAAGTGCCGCAGGTCTTGGTGGAGTTGCGCCTTAGGGGCGTAGGCGGCCAAAAGCATTCGAGCGCTGGCTTCCTCCAGCGCCATGCCGATTGCCGTACAGATTTCGGCAATTTGATCCTGCGTCGCATCGCTCATAAAGTTGATAGTGCCAGAGCTTTTCGCAAAGTCCAGATGTTGTAAGAACTACAAGTGATTTTTATACATATTAAAAGGATTATTATTTGATTTTTGAACATAATCTGCGGCACTGCTCGCCAATTATGGGGCCCACAACTTATTCAATTTGCCAATTTTGTTAGCCAATTCAAAATAAGCGCTTGCAGATGGATGCGCTGGTCTGACCAACTATGGTCTGTTGCAACATGTTGCATCTCCAAACGTGATCCGTCCACGGCACGAACGGCAGCTGCCAGCGCATCTGTTTCTGGTGCAAGTCCATCATCAGAGCTCAGAATGAGCATGTGCCGCTGAGACAAACCACGCGCTTGCCGCGTAAAATCGAACACGGCCGAATTTTGGATCACCTCATCCGCCAGCTGTTCCGCTGTCACGCCAGCAAGCGATTCCTTATTGTCGGCCATAAAAGCAATCAGATCCGCGCGACTTACTTTATCGCGCTGCCCCATATTGGCCGCAGAAATAAGCGCCACGCCCAACAGAGCATCATCTTCGCCGCCAATGGTCGCAGCCACCCATCCGCCCATGCTATGGCCGATTACAGCGAGCCGGGACACATCAATGCCATAGCGCGCAGCAACATCGGGCTTCCGCAAATAGGCCAGCACAGCTTTGGCATCCTGTGGGTTTTGGGCAAGCCGATAGTTGCCCGGGCTTCCCCATGAGCCGCGATAGTTAAATGTTATGGCATTCCATCCGCCGCGCCGCGCCGCCTGTGCAAGATCCAAATTCTTTTCAATTCCCGGCAGGCCATGACAAATAACAACAGTGGGGTGGGGGCCGGCGCCGGCGGCAAGATAGGCCACCCCATTGATTGCAACGCCGCCTGTTGGAATGTGCAACACCTCCATCCGCGCGGGATGCGCGGCATCTTTGGGCGGATCCGTGTAAATGGCTGGCGGAAGCGTGCCGCTCTGCGCCGAGGCCGCTGCTGAAATGAAAAGCGTGACCGCTGCAAACATGGCGCGCCGCATCTACCTTCTCCCCTTACTGTCCTGCGCCAGCATGCGTCAGGGCAGCAGCAGCCGCAAGTCACTTGACTTGCAACGCCCAAACTGTGCGAAAAAAAGGCGGGAGGCCAAAGCCCCCCGCCCAACGCATTTCAAGGGAAGTGAAGCGCGCTTAGAAGCGGATTGACGCATCCAAACCAAAGGTGCGCGGCATGTTGAAATTGCCATAATCCCCCAGCACGCCGCCATTATTACCAATCAACAGCACATTGGGCACGCCCGCTGCAGCCGTCGATTGAACGGCCGGCAGGCTGTTCGAAGGATCGCGGCGATACACATGCTGTTGGTTCAGCATATTGCGGCTCCACAAGCCGACGTTCAGCTTTGAATTGCCCGAGCCAATGGCGATATCAAGAACCGACAAGCGGCCATTGACGATGAAGCTGGCGTCATTCTTGGTCGCGAACTGGTCAAAGCTTTGAGTAGCTTGTGAATAGTTTGCATCCAAATGCAGCTTCACGCGTGCATCGCCGCTGCCAATGGGCAGTTCATAATCAATCGACCCGCTGGCGGCATTGCGCGGCGTGAAGACGATGTAGAATTTCTGCGGCACTGTTGTCACATTGCCCGTGGGCACGCCCGCTGAAGAGAATTCCTTATAAGTCACCGGAACCGCAGGGATATCGGTGTAGGTGTAGGCATAAGACAGACCCAGCGTCAGGCCCGATGTTGGCTTGACAGTCAGATCTGCTTCGACGCCCTTGATCTTGGTTGTGCCCGGCGCGTTGAAGGTCACCAGATTGTTGAAGTTACCCGTGGCAGTGGGCTGGATGGTCGACAAGTCAACCTGGCTGCCCGTGCGATCCATCATATAGGCCGCCACGTTCAAACGCGCACGACGATCGAACAAATCTGCCTTCAGGCCGATTTCATAATTCTTCACGTCTTCCGGGTTGAACGCGCGGTAGTCGGACGTGCGTGAGCTTGCACCGCCAGCACGATAGCCCGTCGAGTATTTCACATAGCCGTGGACGCTGTCGTTAAAGTCATAAGCAACTGTCGCCATCGGGTTAAAGCGGTTCCACTTTTTGCTGAGCGGCGCATAGCCGTTCAACGCCGCCTTCACGGTATCAACATCGTAATTGATGTTGCGCGACCAGTGGAGGACGCCTTCCTTCTTATCTTGGGTGTAGCGACCGCCCAGCGTGATGTGCAGCGTTTCAGTCGCATTCCACGTCACCTGGCCATAGCCAGCATAGCTCTTCGAGCGCACTTCGGACGCACGGTCAATTGCACAGCCATTCACAGCGCTGCCAACAAAGGCGGGGGTGCTGCCGGTGCAGAAGGCAATCGGCGTAAAGGTTGCGCCGGTCACTGTTGTGCCGTTCAGCGTCGCGATGGCACCCATTGAGTTTGGCGTGGCCGCATCATCACTGACATGTTCGTTAAAATAATAGAGGCCCGCGACATAATCGACATCACCAATGGTGCCGACGGCCTGAAATTCTTGGCTAAACTGGCGCTGACGCAGATCGGCCAAGCTATAACGGCTAAAGGCGCACGGAGCGGTGGCCGTGCAAGACGCCGTCAGGTTGACAACCGGCACGCGGTGCGCACCGCCCGAATTGTCCCATTGTTGCACATCCACGCCACGCCATGCCGTGATCGAGCGGAATTCGATTTCAGGCGAAATCTTCCACTTCAGCACGTTGGTAAAGCCATGCGTTTTATCAACGCTGTTCTGCTGCGGAACGCCGATATCCGCCGTGCGCATCAGCGTATCGCCATTAACGACAACACCCGGAAGCAACGCACGAACCGTGCCTTGCGTGCCCGTGAAGGACGTGCCTGGGGTAATGCAGGTGCTGCCAGCCGGAATGGCCAGCGGTGCCGCATTGGTGCCGCCTGACAAGCAGCCATTGGGGTTATAGTTCAACAATTGGCTGTAGAAGGGCGTATTCTCGTCCTTCGCAACATCGAAAGAGAAA
>JAGWVG010000282.1 GCA_018970965.1 Alphaproteobacteria bacterium
TGTTCATTCGGCCATCACTTTTTCGATGGCCATGCCAATCCGGATGGGTCCGGGGAAATAGGCCCATTCAAGGCTGTGCGGATAGGGTGTGTCAAAGCCGGTGACGCGCTCAATCGGCGCTTCGAGGTGATAGAAACAGCGTTCTTGCACTTGCGCTGCCAACTCGGCGCCAAAGCCCGATGTGCGCGTGGCTTCATGAACGATCAGGCACCGGCCCGTCTTTTTGACGGACGCTTCAATCGTGTCGATATCGAGCGGCATCAGCGTGCGCAGATCAATCACATCGGCATCGACGCCCAATTCTTCCACCGCGGCAAGTGCCACATGCACCATTGTGCCATAGGCCAGCACGGTCAGGTCTTGCCCGTCGCGCACCACGGCCGCTTTGCCGAGCGCAATGGTGTAATGGCCCTCGGGAACCTCGCTGGCGGGGTGCTTGGCCCAAGGCTGGACTGGGCGATCATAATGGCCGTCAAAGGGGCCATTATAAATGCGCTTCGGCTCGAAGAAGATCACAGGATCATTATCTTCAATCGCCGCCAGCAGCAGCCCCTTGGCATCATAAGGGGTGGAGGGGATAACGGTTTTCAGGCCCGCGACATGCGTGAAAATCCCTTCGGGGGATTGGCTGTGCGTCTGCCCCCCAAAAATTCCGCCGCCAAAGGGAGAGCGCACCGTGATGGGCATCGCCCATTGTCCGGCAGAGCGATAGCGGATGCGGGCTGCTTCGGACACCAACTGGTCGAGCGCGGGGTAGATGTAATCGGCAAATTGAATTTCAGGCACAGGCCGCAATCCATATGCTGCCATGCCAACCGCAACGCCAACAATGCCGCATTCGGTGATCGGCGTATCAAAGCTGCGCGTCGCGCCATATTTTGCTTGTAGGCCTGCCGTGGCGCGGAAAACGCCTCCAAAATAGCCGACATCCTCGCCAAAAACGACCACGCGTTCATCGCGGCCCATTGCCACATCCATCGCGCTGTTGATGGCTTCAATCATGTTCATCCGGCGGCTGGTCATGATGGGCCGCCTTCCGCCTGGTCAGGCCATTTGCGCATCCGTTCAGCCAGCATTTGGGCTTGCTGCTCCTTAAGATGCGGGGGCAGCGTCTCAAACACATCCTCAAACATGGTTTCCAGCGGCTGGTGGAGGCCATGCCCAAGGATGCCATTTTTCTCCGCTTGTTTTTGCGCGGCCTTCACGGTTTCAGCACACTCCAAATCCATCGCGGCGTGCCGATCTTCATCCCATTCGCCCAGCGCAATAAGGTGGGTTTTTAGTCGCGCGATTGGATCGCCCAGCGGCCATTTTGCCCGCTCATCGGCGGATCGATAGGCGCTGGGATCATCCGAGGTGCTATGCCCTTCAGCGCGATAGGTGAAATGTTCAATCAAGGTGGGGCCATTATTGGTGCGCGCGCGCTCAGCCGCCCAAGCCGTTGCCGCATACACAGCCAGCGGATCATTGCCATCTACCCGCAGGCCCGCCACGCCGTAGCCAATGGCGCGCGCGGCAAAGGTTGTTGCTTCGCCCCCGGCAAAGCCCACGAATGAACTGATCGCCCATTGGTTGTTAACAACATTGATGATGACGGGCGCGCGATAGACCGTCGCAAAGGTCATCGCGGCATGAAAATCCCCTTCCGCGGTTGAGCCTTCGCCACACCAAGTGGCTGCAATGCGCGTATCACCGCGTGAGGCACTTGCCATCGCCCAACCCACCGCTTGCGGCAGTTGCGTCGCAAGGTTGCCCGACACTGTGAAAAATCCATGATCGGGCGCCGAATACATGATCGGCAATTGCCGGCCTTTTAAGGCGTCGCCTTTGTTGGAATAAATCTGGTTGATCATGTCCACCAGCGGATAGCCGCGGGTAATCAAAATCCCCTGCTGCCGGTAAGAGGGAAAGCACATATCTTCAAAATCAAGCGCATGGCTTTGCGCCACCGCCACGGCCTCTTCGCCTGTGCATTTCATATAAAAGCTGGTTTTGCCCTGGCGCTGGGCGCGGAACATGCGGTCATCAAAGGCGCGGGTCAGCGCCATATCGCGCAGCATTGCGCGCAACGTGTCGGGCGAAAGGCGCGGATCCCAAGCACCGACGGCTTGGCCCCGATCATCCAGCACACGCACCAAGCCATAGGCCATATCTTGCAGACTATGCGGATCGGCCCAGCTATCCGGACGGCGCGTCTCGCCTGCGGGCGTGACCTGAATATGCGAAAAGTCTGCCTCTTCGCCCGGACGGGCAGGTGGCTCCGGGATATGGAGCGCCAGCGGTGGAATGTTCGTGCGACGTGAGTCGATGTTCATAACAATGCATTGTAATAAAATTACGCGACCTGATCCAGCGTCTCAATTGTTCGCTTGGGTTTG
>JAGWVG010000283.1 GCA_018970965.1 Alphaproteobacteria bacterium
CGATGTATGGCGGCGTTAAAGCGCCTCGCCGCGGATTGTCGCTATGGGCCGCTGATCAAATTCGGTAAATTTCTGGCGCACCACATCGGGCAATGGTTTGGGCCGGTGGGTTTCTAAATCCACATAGACTTGCACCTCGCGGATAATGGCGCGCAGATCGCTGCCATCGCTTCCCACTCCATGCAGTTCCATCAAGATGGTCATAGAGGTGGTGCCAAGCCGTTCGGTCCGGCACCAAATTTCAATCAGTTCATCCGGCTTGATGGGCTTTTTATAGTCCACTTCCACATGGGCGACATGAAAGTCCATTGGCCCGGCGCCCTGAGCGCCCCGGAAATTAACCGCGCGCCAATATTCGGTCACGCCCAGATCGCCATAATCCAAATAGCGGGCATTAAAGACAACGTTCTGCGGATCCACTTCGGACCAGCGCACGCGGAAACGATAGCAAAAGCCAAAGCCGGCAATGGCCATGGGCTTAATCGTCCTTCATGCCGGCGCTGTTCATTCCCAAACTCTGAAAATATTTGCGAATGTTGCGTGCTGCCTGACGCAGGCGTTGCTCATTTTCCACCATGGCAATGCGCACAAAGCCTTCGCCTTTTTCGCCATAGCCAACGCCTGCCGCGACCGCGACGCCCGCATGCGTCAAAAGCTGTTTTGAAAATTCAAGGCTGCCCATATGCGCCAGCGCGGGCGGCAAGGGGGCCCAAGCAAACATCGAGGCGCGCGGCGAAGGGATGTCCCACCCGGCCTTGGCAAAACTGTCGACCAGAACGTCGCGGCGCTTGCGATAAAGCTCGCGATTGGCCTCCACAATATCCTGCGGGCCATTCAGCGCGGCAACTGCAGCGGCTTGAATAGGGGTGAATGCGCCATAATCGAGATAAGATTTCACCCGCGTCAGCGCGGCAATCAGGGTTTTATTGCCAACCGCAAAGCCAATGCGCCACCCGGCCATCGAATAGGTTTTGGACATGGATGTAAATTCAATTGCCACATCCTTGGCGCCCTTCACCTGCAAAATAGAGGGTGTGGGCACGCCATCATAATAAAGCTCTGAATAGGCGAGGTCCGACAAGACCCAAAGTCCATGTTCCTTCGCAAAGGCGACGACGCGTTCATAAAAGGCCAAATCCACCACTTCGGCTGTCGGATTGGACGGATAGCCCATGACCAACACAGACGGCTTGGGCACGGTATATTTCACAGCGCGCTCAAGCGATTCGAAATAGGCTTCATCGGGTGTCGTTGGCACGCTGCGGATTGTTGCGCCCGCAATGATGAAGCCAAAAGTGTGAATAGGGTAGCTGGGATTGGGGGCCAAAACCACATCGCCTGGCGCCGTAATCGCCTGCGCTAAATTGGCGAGCCCTTCCTTAGACCCCAAGGTCACAACCACTTCACTATCGGGATCCAAATCCACCCCGAAACGGCGGCCATAATAATTGGCCTGGGCACGGCGAAGCCCAGGGATTCCCTTGGATGCGCTATAGCCATGCGCCTTCGGGTCGCGGGCAACTTCAGCTAGCTTTTCAATGACATGTGCGGGCGGCGGCAGATCGGGATTGCCCATGCCCAAATCGATAATATCCTCGCCTGCCGCACGTGCCGCTGCCCGCATCGCATTCACTTCAGCGATGACATAAGGGGGCAGGCGTTTCATGCGGTAGAATTCTTCGGACATTGGTCGCTTTCAGCTAGAGTGTTTTCGCGCTATGCCATTGTGCAGCCCGTGTCGCAACCAATGGCAGATAGGCAGGGCTAGACAGGACGTGACGATGACGGATGCGCCGCACGATGCCAATCCAATGGCCAACGCCGCTGACCCCGTGGCTGCGTATCAATATGCGCTGGAGGCGTGGGGCCAAGTCCTTGCCCCCTTGGCCGCGATCAATCGCGATAAAGTGAACCCGAAAGACCGGCGCTTTCAAGGCGCTGAGTGGGACCACCCGTTATTTGATTTGATGCGCCAAGGCTATTCGGTGATGGCAGAGCATCTGATGTCGCTGGCAGACCAGATGCCGGTGCCCGAGGGTGGTGATAAAGCAAAGCTGCATTTTGCAATGCGCGCGCTGGTTGACGCGTTATCGCCTGCCAACTCGCCCTTCACCAATCCCGTTGCATTGCGCAAAGCCGTTGAAACCAACGGGGCCAGCCTGATGTCAGGCGTGCAGAATATGATGGCCGATCTTCAGCGCGGCCAGTTGACGCACACCGACCCCCAAGCCTTTCGCTTAGGCGAGAACATCGCCGTGACCCCTGGGCAAGTGGTGTATCAAACGCCGCTTTTCCAGCTGATCCAATATGCGCCTGCCACCGACAGTGTTTTTAAAACCCCGCTGGTGATCTTCCCGCCATGGATCAACCGCTTTTA
>JAGWVG010000284.1 GCA_018970965.1 Alphaproteobacteria bacterium
GCGCTGCAGCCCCCGTCCCGCCCTCTAACGTGATCAGCATGGCGCAACGGCCTGCGTCAACACCTGTGCCGGCCAATCATGTGTTGGAAATTCCTCTCCATGGCCGGATTGCAGCCGGTTTACCTATTGAGGCAATGGAAGGACAAAGCTCGCTCTCTGTCCCCGCTGCCTTGCTTGGCCCGGGCGAGCATTTCGCCCTGGAAGTCTCTGGAGACTCGATGGTCGAAGCGGGGATTTTGGATGGCGATTATGCCCTTATTCGCAAGGCAGATATGGCCCGGCCCGGCGATATTGTCGTCGCGCTGATTGACGATGCTGAGGCAACGCTCAAATATTTCCGCAACGAAGGCAATATGGTGCGGCTTGATCCTGCCAACCGCGCTTATGAGCCGCAGCGTTATTCGCCCGCGCAGGTGCGCATTCAGGGCCGTTTGGCCGGGCTTTTGCGCCGCTATTGATCCGGTGTTGCGAAGATGGCCCAAGGATGGTCATCCCGCAGCATACGGACTGTTGTTATCGATAAGGGGGCAAGGCTGATCGCCAAGCCCCCTGTTTTTTTGAGATAGATTGGGTCGATCCGCAGCTTTTTGGGGCGGCAAGCGCGCGGCAAATGGCGAGCGCTGATCAATATGTCTGCTTGCGCACAGGCGGCAACCAAGTCACCCCAGCGGATATGGTGTGCCGTGCGGGTCGCTAAGACCAGCCAGCGCTGATCCCCTCGCGACATCCTGACAAAACACGCATCTGCGCTGCACCGCGCGGCAGCGGCGCTATCAAGATCTGCCAGTTCATCGCCATAGCCCGCACTCTCAGCCAGCGCTTGGCGCACAAAATCTCCCGCGCGGGGCCGCAAGATCACCCATTGATCGGCTTGATCGCGCAGGGCCACATGCCGGCCATCACCCGTGACCAGCAGGTCAGGCGAAGGGATTAATGCGGTCCAAAGCGCTGCACCGCATAGGGGAGCAAAACCCCACCAGCGGATATTGGTCCGCCATAAAAGCTGCCACAGACCGCCAAGAATAAAGAGACCAAAGGCCGCACCGGGCATGAAAGACAGCCGTGCCGAGGCGCCCGGCCACGCTGCCACCCCATGCGCAAGGCTCAATAATGCTGCAATCGACTTGGCCGTCAGCCACCAAAAGGGCGCGGCGAGCCCCAGCGGATCGAGCAGCAAGGCGGCAGCCTCGAAGGGCATAATAATGAATGTTGTGAGTGGGATAGCAATCAGATTTGCTAATGCGCCGTAAATCCCTGCCTTATGGAAGTGATATAAGGCGATGGGGGCCAAGGCCAGCTCGACCACAAGCCCGGTCACCAACAGACCAAAAAGGCTTCGGCCCAGCCGCGCCAAAGCGCCTTCCTCACGCGCGGCCAGCCAGCGCATGGCCCAGGGGCTATCATGCAGCGCGACAATGGCCGTAATCGCGGCAAAGCTGAGTTGAAAGCTGGGGCCAATAATCGCTTCTGGCCACAAGAGCATCACAATCAGGGCCCCAGCAGCCACCAAACGCAGGGTCAGCGCCTCACGCCCAAGCGCAAGGCCAATGAGCACAAATAGGGCGGCAATGCATGACCGCACGGTTGGCACCTGCGCACCCGTGAGCAAGGTATATCCGATGCCTGCACACGCCGCGGCAAAAGCCGCGATCAGCAGCAACGGGGCACGCAGCGCCAAAACCGGGCTAAGTGCCAACAAACGCAGGGTAAGGAAAAAGACAGCCCCGACAACTGCCGACAAATGGAGCCCTGAGACCGACAAGAGATGCGCCAAGCCTGACGTGCGCATTGCCTGCTGATCTTCAAGACGTATCCGCCCTTCATCGCCGGTCACAAGCGCAATGGCCACGCCAGACGCCGCATCGGGCAGATGTTGGGCGATATGCGTGCCCAGCCGATCGCGCAGGCCCGGGGCATCGCCTGCCCCACTCAGTGTTATTGGACCCATAGCTTTGCCAACACCGCCAATGCGCTGAAACCAAGCCTGACGTTGAAAATCATAGCCGCCAGGTAAATTTGGCTCTGGAGGGCCTGTCAGCCGCGCCTTAAGCGCGACACGCGCACCCGGCATGGGCCTTTGGCTTCGGCCATCGAGCGGAAGTGAAATGCGAATGCGCGGTGGCAACGCCTGCCCAGCATCCGGCGCAACAAGGATGCGCCATTTTTCGCGGGCGACTTGCTGCTCGCTGGAAATGATCGTGCCCCGCAAATCGACAATCATCGGCCGCAAAATAATTGGTCCCGCCAGTCGCTCTGCACGATGCCAAATATGCGCACAGCCCAATGCCAGAGCGAGCCCCCCGCAAAACAGCATAAGGCCAGCCCGATAACGAAGCCCCAAGATTAGGCCGAAAAGCGCCAGTCCTGCGCCTAGG
>JAGWVG010000285.1 GCA_018970965.1 Alphaproteobacteria bacterium
ATTCTGGATATTTCAAAAAAGGACGGGCCTTATCAACCCGCCCTTCACATTATTCTCCCTTAAAACGCCTCTACGGGTAATTCCATGAGCGTTTCGGCACCCGCTTCCAATTTACGGCGTAGCGAAAGCGTGTCTGGCAGCATTCGCTCTGCATAGAAACGCGCGGTCACCAATTTGGCCTTCATAAAGTTTGTGTCGCTCGTGCCGTTCTGCAAGGCCTTGTCCGCCGCGACGGCCATGCGCAGCCACATCAGGCCAATCGCCACAAGCCCCATGATGTGCATATAGGCCACTGACCCGGCACCTGCGTTATTGGGGTCTTTCATGCCATTGGCCATCAACCACATGGTCGCCGCCTGCAAATCCCCCAACCCAGCCTCCAGCGCCGCTGCAATGCTTGCAGTGGCTGGATTGGCTTTCGCCGCAGCACATTCCTGCGTCACGATGCTAAAAAAGGCCTGAACGCCACGCCCACCATGGGCTGGCAGCTTGCGGCCGACCAGATCAAGCGCCTGAATGCCGTTTGCGCCTTCATAAATCATCGCAATGCGCGCATCGCGGACATATTGGCTCATGCCCCATTCTTCGACATAGCCGTGCCCACCAAACACCTGCTGCATATTTGTGCAGACGTCATAGCCTTTGTCTGTGCCATATCCCTTGATGACAGGCGTCAGCAGCGAAAGCAGATCATCCGCCAATTGCCGCTCGTCCTCAGTTGCGGCTTTGTGCGCGAGATCTGATTGAATGCCGCCCCAGAGACACAAAGCGCGCATCCCTTCGGTAAAGGCTTTGGCTTCCATTAACATGCGGCGGATATCGGGATGGACGAACAATGTATCGGCCTTCTCGTTGGCATCCTTTGCGCCCGTCAAGGATCGGCCCTGGCGGCGGTCTTTGGCGTATTGCACGGCGTTTTGATACGCGCCCTCGGCTTGGGCCAAGCCCTGCACGCCAACGCCCAGGCGCGCGATGTTCATCATCACGAACATGCCCGCTAGGCCCTTATTTTCCTCACCTACCAAATAACCTGTGGCACCATCATAATTCATCACGCAGGTGGCGCTGCCACGAATGCCCATTTTATGTTCAATGGCCCCACAGCTGACGGCATTTTTAGAACCCAGCGAGCCATCGTCATTGACCAGATATTTGGGCACGATGAACAGCGAGATGCCCTTAGTGCTGTCTGGCGCACCGGGCGTTTTTGCCAGCACGAGGTGGACGATATTTTCTGTCAGATCCTGATCACCGCCGGAAATGAAAATCTTGGTTCCGGTCACTTTATAGCTGCCGTCGGCCTGCGGTTCCGCGCGGGTGCGGATGAGGCCCAGATCGGTGCCGCAATGTGGCTCGGTCAAATTCATGGTGCCGGCCCATTCACCCGCAATCATTTTCGGCAGAAAAGTGCGCTTCTGCGTATCTGACCCAGCCACAAGAATGGCAGAAACTGCAGCGCCAGCCAAACCCGGATACATGGCAAATGCCTGGTTGGCTGTTGCCTGAAATTCTTCCAGTGCAATGTTCAGCACATGGGGAAGCCCCTGCCCGCCAAATTCAGCCGGCGCACCCAATGTTGTCCAACCCGCGGCAGCATAGGCCTTATAGGCCTCTGGAAAGCCCTTGGGCGTGGTCACGCGCCCATCGGCATGGCGTGTGCAGCCTTGCTCATCCCCGGTGCGATTAAGCGGAAAAAGCACTTCCGCCATAAACTTGCCGCCTTCTTCCAAAATGGCGTTCACCATATCGGGCGTTGCGTTTTCAAACCCGGGAAGATTGGAATACCGCTCAAGCCCAATCACTTGATCAAGCACGAAGCGAACATCACGCACTGGGGCGGTATATTGCGGCATGGGACTTCCTCTTAAGAAACGGACGTTAAGCGATTAGGCGTCGAACGTCGGTGCTGCCTTTTTCACAACATCAATAAAGCGGGCGAGTTCTTCGATATGGGCGTCGATATCGACCCGCTGGCGCTTGAGCAGCGCAATGCGCGCTTCGCATTTTTCGATGGTCACTTGGCGCTGTGTATGACGGCCATCGCCAATGTCATACAGGTCAATCATCTCGCGGATTTCAGAAAGACTAAAACCCACGCGCTTGGCCCGCAAAATCCACGCCAGCCGCGCACGATCGCGCTTGGTGTACACACGCGTGAGGCCTTTGCGGATTGGGCAGATCAGCCCTTCATCCTCATAAAAGCGCAGCGCCCGGGGCGTTACATCAAATTCTTCCGACAAATCGGAAATGGAATATTGGTGGCGGTCGCGCGGATCGGCGATCTCAACGGTGGCACTCGACATAGGCCAATCCTACTTTACGTTCACGTAAAGTCAACTCTCAGAAAGCGATGTTCCGCAT
>JAGWVG010000023.1 GCA_018970965.1 Alphaproteobacteria bacterium
AGGCCGGACACTCTGCCGCTCAAACGGATCATCCGCCGAACCTTCAGACACCGGAAATTGCCCTTTATCCTGAATATAATGCCGAAATGCGAAAACGGGGATAATCACCAAAACAGCAAGCAAGCCATTTCTAAGGGTGCCTTGCCCCCACACATCCGCACCAACCCCCATCCACAGCATATTTACAAAGCCAAATAGGCTGCCCGCGGCCAACAGCCCGTTGGGACAGCGAAAGGGCCGGTTCCAGTGCTTACGGTCAATCCGATGGATCCAGCCTGATTGGAGATTTAGAAAATTGAAAACAAAATAGCAGACATTGGAAATCATCAGCACCGCGAAGTAATCGGAAGCCAGTAATAAGACGAGATTGAATGCCAAATCCGTCCACATTGCGGCGGTTGGCGCGCCGTGGCGATTGACCCGGGAGAGATAGCGCGGCAGCCAGCCATCCATTGATGCCTGATATAATGTGCGGGACGACCCCAACATTGACGTCATGACAATCAACAGCAGCGCCAGCACCAGCATGACAATCAGCATATTGCCGACCACTGCTCCGCCGCCGACAATTTTTGCCAAGGCCTGCGCCACGCCCGACCCATCATAAATTGCTGGATCCAGCATCCCTTGCAAACCAAGCGATGCCTGAAATGCCAAGGGCACCAAGGTGAAAATTGCCAAACATAACAACCCAGCCGCAAAGATAGCGCGTGCCGTATCCTTTGCGGGATCGCGAAATTCGCGCGTGTAGCAAACGGCCGTTTCAAAGCCATAGGTCGACCAGCCTGCGCCAAACATCGCACCCGCCAAAAGTGTCAGGCCCGCGCCATTCCAACTGCCAAATCCGATCTGCCCTGCCGCATCGCGCACCATTGGCAACAGAGGAAACAGATGATCGCGCGGCAAATCTCCCGTCAGCAAGGGAACAAGGCCAACCAACAAGAGCGGCAGCATACAGGCAAAGCCCAAAATCTTTTGAAAATTGGCTGCCCGCGCCACGCCATGATGCTGGAGCGCAAAGGTCAGCAACAAAAACCCTGTGGCGATGAGCGAAACAAGGTTGATACGTAAATGAAGCCCCGGGCGCACCATATCGAGCGGCAATAAATCCAGCTGCCATAAACGAATTGCGGCGTCGGGGGGAAAAAGGCTGGCCATGACATAGCCCGCGGCAAGGCTGGTCCCCAGCGCCAATACGGGCGACCACGCAAGCCAATTACACCAAACAGAAATCGGCGCGATGAACTTGCCATAGGGCAGCCATCCGGCCGCCCCATAGACCGAGGCCCCGCCAGATTTATTGGGATAAAGCCCTGCAATTTCGGCATAAACAAAGGACTGGACAAACCCCATCAGGATCGACGCAATCCAGATCAGCCAGCTTGGTTGGCCGATCATTGTGGCGATACCGCCCATCGTCAACAGCACACCCGCAGGAACACCGCTGGAGGCCCAAAACGCATCTTTCCAATCGAGCTGGCGGCGCAATTGCTGCTGCGCCGCGGCTGCGTCCGATGCCATTTTTAAATTCGCCTGACTTGGCACCCCATCATCCTAAAAATCTTCGGCAGCCCCGCCGCTGCACATGCCCATTCTTTAAATTGGAAGATGCGAGATATTGAACGAGTGTGCAAGATGGCGCCTCAATGGCCCATCAGGATGTCAAAAAATGGCACAAGGACGATCCATCTCATCTGGAATTTGGCTGATCTTTATGATAATTGAATAAGCGTTCAACAAATAAGAGGGGCTTTGGATGCGACGTCGCGAACCCGAAGATCGGCGAGATCAATTGCTGCATGCGGCACTCGCCACAGTGGCAGACACTGGTGTCGAGGCCTTCACCCTTGCCGAAGTCGCGCGCCGTGCAGATGTCTCGCCCGCCCTGGTCGTCCATTATTTTGGGGATCGCAACACGCTGATTGAGAACGTATTTCGCTTGCTTGTTGAGCGCGTAACGACCCGGCCTATTCAAGCAGTTGCTGAAGGCAGCTTACATGAAGAGCGCTTGCGCGCCTTCATTCTGGCGCACCTCAACCCTGGCGAACTGACGTCCGAGGCATCGCGAGCATGGCTTTCATTTTGGGGGCTCGCACTGCACGTGCCCGCTCTCGCCCGCCTTCAGCGCGTGCATCAAGAGCGGATGATTTCCAATCTGAAGCATGAATTGCGCAACCTCGTTCATTCGGAAGACGTTAACCGCATTGCTGAGACAATTGCGGCGCTTATCGACGGCTTCTGGCTGCGCTCAGCGCTTTCAAGCGCGTGGAAATCTGAGACACAAATTCCCGTGGATTGGATTTTGGACATTATTGAGCATGATATTGCGCGCGCACGCCTGCCCCATGCCGGCAAGGCCCCTGTCCGCGAAAAGAGCTTCGAGACGATTAACCCCGCAACGGGCGAGACTTTGGCAACCATTCGCATCGATGGCCAAGCTGAAATCGATAAAGCCGTAGCCAAGGCGGCTGCCGCGCAACGTGATTGGGCGCGCGCCACAGGCGTTGAACGCGGCCGCATCCTCAGCCGTGCCGCACAGCTGCTTGTGGAACAAAATGAGCAATTGGCTCGGCTTGAAACACAAGACACGGGCAAGCCACTTCAGGAAACCATATCCGTCGATATTTTGTCCGGCGCAGACTGCATCGATTATTTTGCGGGCCTTGCGCGAACCATAGCCGGCGAACATCATGACCTTGGTCCAGCCGCTTTTGGCTACACCCGGCGTGAGCCCTTGGGCGTTGTCGCCGGGATTGGCGCTTGGAATTACCCCATTCAAATTGCCTGCTGGAAAAGCGCCCCTGCTTTGGCATGTGGCAATGCGATGCTCTTCAAACCGGCTGAACTGACGCCCCTTACAGCCATTGAGCTGGAACGCATCTATCGCGAGGCGGGTTTGCCGGAAGGGCTGTTCCAAGTCGTTCAAGGGAAAGCGGAAACCGGCCAAATGCTCAGCCGCCACCCCGGTATCGCCAAAGTCTCGCTGACAGGCGAAGTCGGCACGGGCAAAAAAGTGATGGCGGATGCCGCAGCCACGCTGAAGCTCGTCACGCTGGAGCTTGGCGGAAAATCTGCCTTAATTGTGTTTGAAGATGCCAATCTGGATGAGGCCGTCTCAGGCGCATTGCTCGCCAACTTCTATTCTGCTGGCGAGGTGTGCACCAATGGCACGCGCGTCTTTGTGCATCGTTCCATTCGCGAGGCGTTTCTCGCCAAGCTCAAAGCGCGGACGGAGGCCATGATTATTGGCGACCCGCTCGATCCAAATACGCAAATGGGCGCACTCATCTCGCAAGAGCATATGGATCGCGTTTTGCATTATATCGAGTTGGGCAAACAACAGGGGGCAACGCTGCTGACGGGCGGGCGGCGTGCCATGCAGGGCGCACTTGCCCAAGGCGCTTTTGTGATGCCCACAATCTTCACTGATTGCACCGATGATATGGCGATTGTCCGGGAAGAGATTTTTGGGCCGGTCATGTCCGTCCTGGCATTTGACAGCGAAGAGGAGGTCGTACGTCGGTCCAATGCGACGGATTTGGGCCTGGCAGCAGGGGTCTTCACGCAAGATTTGACCCGCGCGCACCGCGTGATTGCCGCTCTGGAAGCTGGCACATGCTGGATCAACACCTATAACATCACGCCAATTGAGCTGCCCTTTGGCGGCAACAAACAATCGGGCCTTGGCCGCGAAAATGGCAAGGCGGCCATCGAGTATTTCACTCAATTGAAAAGCGTTTACGTCGCAATGGAACCAATTGACGCGCCTTATTAAACACTGCGCGTTTGCAATTGCGACCGCCATCAGCAACGATAGGTGCAAGCAGGCCTGGCTTGAACATGGCAAGGGCGACAGGCCTGGATATTAGAGGGGACGATATGGACCGCGCTGAGCAGACTTCGGGAAAATGGGGCGGCCATCCTAAGGGTCTTTATTATCTCGCTTTCACTGAAACTTGGGAGCGATTTTCATTTTATGGCATGTCAGCCCTGCTGACATTGTACATGGTCAAAGACCTGCTTCCCCTGCACGCGGCCGAAGTATTTGGGCTTACGACGCTGAGAAGCCTGATCGATCTTCGTGGTGGCATGACCGACATTGGCTTTGCTGCCATTGTTTATGGCTGGTATGCAGGGCTCGTCTATTTCACACCGCTTTTAGGCGGATGGGTTGCCGATCGGCTCTTAGGCGCCAAGCGCACGGTTCTAATTGGTGTGCTGCTGATGAGTGCTGGGCATTTGGCAATGTCCTTTTATTCGACATTTCTGCTCGCCCTGTTTTTGCTTATCCTTGGCTCAGGGTTTTTAAAGGGCAATATTTCAGCCCAAGTCGGCACGCTTTACCCGCGCGCCGATGAATCCATGCGGTCGCGTGGCTACGCCATTTTTTCAACGGGGATCAACATTGGCGCGGCCAGCGGCCCCATTGTTACGGGTTTGATTGCCGCAATTTATGGCTGGCATACAGGTTTTGCCGTTGCGGCGGTCCTAATGATGCTCGCGCTCGTCACATATCTCGTCGGTCAACGCCACTTGCCCGATAATCTCCCAGTCCAGCGCGAACGCGAAAAGGCGCCGGCTTTGACAAGCGCGGAACGCAAACGCGTCGCCACGCTGCTGCTGGTCATTGCCCTCACAATTCCCGCAGAAATCACCTATCCTATGGTATGGAGCATCGGTATTTTGTGGGTCGACCAATATGTCAATCTCACCACGCCGCTGGGCGTTATTCCATCCAGCTGGTTTGCCTCGATGGATTCCATCGGCTCGATCATTTCCGCGCCGATTTTGATGCTGCTGTGGAGCTGGCAAGCCAAACGAAATCAAGAACCGGCAAGCGTGACCAAACAAGGCATTGGAACGGCAATTGTGGCCTTTGCGGCTTTAATTTTTGCCTATGGCAATTGGGGTCAAAGCGCGGCGAACAGCGTGTCTGCGGGCTGGGCCATTGCAGGCTGGCTCGTCATGGGGTTGGGCTGGATGTATTATTGGCCCACGACACTTGCCATTGTCAGCAAAGCTGCCCCGCCGCGTGTGGCCTCCACATTGATGGGCGTTGCCTTTCTGTCTCCCTTTGTTGCGCATGTGATGGCCGGATGGGTCGGCAGCTATTTTGATAAGATGTCGCCATCGACATTTTGGGTGATGGATGCTGCAATTGGCGCTGCTGGCGCGACACTGATCCTGCTATTGCGCAAGCGCCTACAAAAGGGCCTTGAAACCGGCTTGCCAACCCAACCGGCTTAACCGCGTCTTAAAGAAAGGCCACTTGCCTTACGCAAGTTTAGCCTGGGCGTGGTGGCTGAGCCCCTCCCCGCCAATGCCGCGCACACCCTGAGCCATCAGCGCCGAGACAATTTGCGCCGCATCAAGCGCCTGTACCGCGGTGCCTGAAGCCATCGCCAAAGCGGCGGCCGTGCCAGCCGCCTGGCCCATCGCCATACATTGGGGCATCCCGCGCACTGATGCGAACGCCGCCGGATCAGCACATACCAAACGCCCGGCAAATAGCAGATTTTCAATCTTTTTTGGCACCAGCGAGCGGAAGGGAATGGTGTAATAATCACCCGCGGCAACAATGGCGTCATGAGTCATATCCGCACCACCGCGCATCACATCGTCAATTGGGTTGTCGCACGCCACAATCCCATCCAACGGTTTTACCCCGGCAGCGAGATCACGCGCCAGCATCCGGTGCATCGCTTCCAATTTGCGCGTTTCGCGCACGCCGACCGTTGGGCCCAGTTCCGCCATGCGCGCCTTTTCAAAGCCGGGGACGCATTCAATGAGAAAATTGGCCAATTGGTGGCACCGACGGCGCCCCTCCTGCGTTGCCCGCGCGACGTGTTGGGGGTCTGTTCCATCAACGCCGCGAATATGCACCGAGTTGCAAAAGACAGTGTCGCGATGAAATCCCCGCATCAGATACAGCTTGGCGAGATCGGGATGTAATCGGCCTGCGGCGATCCCAGCTCTGGCCTCGGCTTCAAAATAGGGATCCCCTTTGGCGAACACAGTCTTCCAGGGCGCATTCAGCATGGAAAAGGACAGGGTCACCCCCATCATATTGCCGCGCCCATCGCCTACAGTGAACGGGACGCCCGCCTTAGCGGACATATCTCCATCGCCCGAACAATCGATGACCATCGCGGCCTCGATTGTAAACGGGCCCGTTCGGTCGGTGCAGGCGACGCTTTGGATGCGGTTTTCCGCCATGACAGGCGATCCAACATAGGTGTTGAGATGCACCTCGACACCCGCATCTTCAAGCATCTGAAACATGGTGAAGACAGCCGCTTCGTGATCATAAATCACTTCATAACCAAAATTTTCGAGCGTCGAGGCGCGGACCTCGGCCTTGGGCGGCTGCATGGCAGATAGACGGTCCGTCAAAGCACCAAAGACCCCGCCGATACTGCGCCCTGTTGGATAGCCTCCGCCCCACGGCATGCCAGGGCAGAACGCCATGACGCCGCCAATCTTGCTTGTTCCTTCAACCAGCCGAACCCGCGCGCCGTGCTGGGCTGCACCCAATGCCGCCCCAAAGCCAGCAGTGCCGCCACCGATAACAAGAACATCTGTCGAGATTCGCCGTTCAACCAAGGCTTTTCCTTCGCAAAAGCTGCCCATCACCAACGGGCAACGGCTGCGTAGCACCCGTCTGATGGCAAACGCTACAGTCAGCTATAAGCGATGCTAATTTTGTTAGGTAGAACTTGTGATGCGGTACGTAATTTAATTTACCGAAGCCAAAAAATTGTTCAATTGTGACTTCTCGGGGGCGAATCCACCGTGTGTGTGATAATGCCACAATAAGGCGTATCCTGCCGTTTTGGCAGGCCAATGAAATTGTAAAATGGGGAGAGGACTGTTGAAAACGACGTTGAAAATATCTTCGGCCGCACTTGTGCTCGCCGTTTTGGGCGCAGGGGTTAACCCGGCATTCGCCCAAGACAGCGGAGCTTCGAAGGATGACAGCAATGCTGCTGACATTGTTGTGACGGCAACGCGGCGCGATCAGTCAATTCAAGATGTCGCTCTGACACTGCAAGCATTCGGCACCGAAACGCTGAGCAAGCTCAACGTGTCCACGATCAATGATCTGCTGAAGTACACGCCGAACGTGACCTTCTCAAATAACGGTCCGGGCCAGGGCGCCATCTTCATGCGCGGCCTCTCAGCAGGTTTTGCAGGTCAGCAGTCGTCAGCAACCATTGGCGGCTTCCCCAACGTTGCCCTTTATCTCGACGATCAGTCGATGCAGTTCCCGGCACGCAACGCCGACGTTTACATGGCCGATATGGAGCGCGTCGAAGTGCTCGAAGGCCCGCAGGGCACGCTCTTTGGCGGCGGCGCTCAGGCCGGTGTGGTGCGCTACATCACCAACAAGCCGAAATTGGATCGCTTTGAAGGCCGGATTGAAGGCAGCTTTGGCGGCACGGTCGGCGGCGCATCCAACGGCTCGTTCAACGGCACAGTCAACGTGCCGATCATCGAAGACAAGCTGGCCATCCGTGCCGTTGTCTATGCCGACCATCGCGGCGGCTATATCGACAACAAATATTCAACTTTCACGCGCCAGCCGACCGACCTTGGCTCTTACTATTTGGCCTATAACGGTAACGGCAACCGCCTGACGCCGGCTCAGCAGAGCCGCAGCGGCAAATATGACAATGCGGCGCTGGTTGAAGACAACTTCAACCCAGTCGATTACACGGGTGGTCGCCTCTCGCTCGCATGGCAAGCGACACCGGACTGGGATGTGCTCGTCACGCAGTCATACCAGAAGCTGGAATCGAAGGGCACTTTTGCTGTCCAAGGCTACACCTATGACTATGCCCCGCTGACCGGCCTGTCATCGACGCTGTTCGCGCCGCAATATAACAAGGACGATTATTCGAACACGTCCTGGACGGTGAACGGCAAGCTTGGTGACTTCAAGCTGATTTACACGGGCGCCTATCTGACCCGCCACATCTCGCAGCAAGGGGATTACACCAACTATTCCCGTGCGACCTATGGCATTTTCTACCAGTGCACCGGTGCCGGCAACTATTATTGGGGCACCTATGGCGGCGCACCCTATTGCTATGAGCCGACCGGCTATTGGAAGGACAAGGTCCGCAATACGCACCAAAGCCACGAAGTTCGCATCTCGACGCCTGACACGGGCCGTATCCGTGCCATCGCTGGTGCTTATTACGAAAACTTTGCGATCGAAGATAATATGGACTGGTCATACAAGACCATTCCGGTCTGCGATCAGCAGCTGACCGCCGCCCAGATTAAGGCATCGGGCGCCGTCTGCATGGGTCTGGTCGCTCCAAACCCAGCTGCAACGCTGAACCTCGCTGGTCCGCGTGGCCCGGCCGTCGCATTCGGCCAGGATATTCAGCGCGGCTACAAGCAATACGCAGCCTTTGGTTCGGTTGATTTTGATATCACGCCCAACCTGACGATTACGGCTGGCACGCGTTATTATTATTATGACAACTATCAGAAGGGTTCAGTCTACTCTTCGTTCAGCGCCAGCTGCTATCAGGTGCCGGTCTGCGTAACGGGCTCCAACCTCGATACGCTTGGCTTGAAGTCGACCTATAAGGGCTTCAAGAGCAAGGGCACGATCACGTGGAAGCCCAAAGACGGCACGATGCTGTACGCTACGTTCAGCGAAGGCTTCCGTCCGGGCGCCTTTAACCGTGGCCCCTCAGCGCGTGTTGCAGATCCTGTAGCTCCGCACGCCAAGCAGCTGTTGGTTCCGGCCGCTTATGCTCCGGATAATCTGACCAACTATGAAGCGGGTCTGAAGACCGATCTTATGAACGGCAAGATGACCTTCAACTTGTCAGCCTACTTCATGGAATGGAAGAACATCCAGATCGGCTTCTTCAATCCGGCAGCAGGCTTCGGCAACACCGCGTTTGCGACCAACGGCCCGACTTATCACATCAAGGGTCTTGAAGCGCAGGTTTACGTGAAGCCGGCTGATGGTCTGACCATCCAAGGTTCTGCCACCTATAATTCGAGCAAGCAGGCTAACTCGCCATGCTTCATCGCAAACAATCCGGGTGTCTCGACCTTTGGCAAGTGCATCACCCAAGTTTGGTCGGGTGGCGCAGTCAAGTCGGTCCAGAGCCCATTTGGTACGGTTGGCAGCACGACACCGTTCAGCCCCAAATTCCAAGGCAATGTGCGCGTTCGCTATGATTGGGATGGCGCTGGCGAAAACAAGTATTTCGCCGCCGTTGGGATGAACTACACCAGCTCGCAGTTTAACGAACCGGCGACCTATCCGTCGGGTGATGTTCCGGGCAACGGCAACGTTGTTGGCCCGAACGGCATCATCGTTCCGGCAACGACTGTGCTGCGGTACAAGATGCCGGGCTATGCTCTGGCAGATGCCCAAATCGGCTTCAGCCGCGACAATTGGACGGTGACGCTGTTTGGTGACAACATCTTCAACAGCCATGCGTCGACGTTCACCAACTCGTCGCAGTACATCAAGACGTCGACCATCGTGCGTCCGATGACTTATGGTATCAAGATCAGCACCAAGCTGTGATTGAACACCGTTGATTGAGTAAGAGTTAGGGGTGGTGCCACCGGCACCACCCCTTGCTTTTTGTCGGCACAGTGTCTTTGATTGAAACTCAATAAAATGCCGACGAGAAAGTGCGGAATGGCCACGCAACCAGACCTAGTTTCTTCCGATAAGAACAGCCTTGCTTCAGACGCGAGCGCGTCGATGGAAGCAGACATTAAAGCCCTTCACGAGTTGCAAGCTGCTGGCGATTTTTCAGCCGCAGTCGCTGGCGCACAGCGTTTATTAAAGGCACACCCCAATAATCGGGATCTGCTGCTTATCGAAGCCCATGCCCTGCGCATGTTGCAGCAAACAGAAGCGGCGCTTGACGCGCTGGACCGATTTGCTGAGCACCACCCCAATTTCAGCCAGATGTTTCTAGAACGGGGCTTGTGCCATATCGCTCTGCGAGACGCCCAGGCCGCGATATTTAATTTAAAAACAGCCGTGCGCATCAATCCGGCGCTCGCCATGGGTTGGCGGATGCTTGATGGTCTGTACCGCATGACAGGCGACGCAAAGAGCGCCGAACTGGCTGCCCGCCATTTTGCCCATCTGGCAAGCCTCCCGCCCGCCATTGTGCAGGCCAAAGTGCTTTTTGGTGATGGCGAGATTGATGTTGCCGAAACACTCATTCGCAAGTTTCTTCTCGATGTTGGCGACCATCCGGAAGCGATGCGCTTGCTGGCGCAGATCGGCCATATGCGTAATGTTTTGGATGATGCCGAAACGCTCTATGCCGGCGTCATGGCGCTGGTGCCCGATCATGACGAGGCACGCCATGAATATGTGCAGGTTTTGATTGCACGCCATAAATTCCCCCAAGCCCGCGAGGCGCTTGAGCCGCTTTTGAAGCGAGATCCACGCAATCATGCGCACCGCATCCAAGCCGCGACCATCAGCGTTGGCCTTGGCGATTTTGAGAGCGTCATCCCCGAATATCGAGACATGCTGTCTGAGATTAAGGGCGATACGCTTGAGGCCCGGGTGCATCGTGCTGATCTTAACCTATGGCTTGGCCACGCCCTCAAAACCGAAGCGCGAACCGACGAAGCCATTGCAGCCTACATGGCCGCGACCACTGATCGGCCCGATTTTGGGGATGCCTGGTGGAGCCTTGCGAACCTAAAGACCTATCGTTTCTCAGCAGACTCAATAGCGGTGATGCAAACCCAGCTGGAGGATGATGCGACAGCCGATGTGGATCGCATCCATATCGCATTCGCGCTGGGTAAAGCGCTGGAGGACGCTGGCGATTATGCCGGGTCATGGGCCGCCTATGCGCGCGGCAATGCCATGCACCGCGCCAGCAATGGCTATATACCCGAAGTCTTTGAAACCAACACACGCGAGCAAAAGCGCGTTTGCACCCCCGCCTTTTTTGCCAAGCGTGACGGCTGGGGGCTGGATGATGCGGCCCCCATTTTCGTGCTGGGTCTTCCGCGATCGGGCTCGACGCTTATCGAACAGATTTTGGCGTCTCACTCTATGGTGGAAGGCACGCAGGAATTGCCTGACATCCAGCGGATTGTGCATGAGTTGCAGGGTCGGGAACTCAACTTCGATGCCCCACGCTATCCGGGTGTTCTCGAGGAATTGGATGCTGACGCAATCCGCGCTTTTGGCGCACAATATATCGCCGATACGCAGCCCAATCGCATCCTGGGCCGGCCCTATTTCATTGATAAAATGCCCAATAATTTCCGGCACATCGGCCTAATCCACCTCATCTTGCCAAAGGCGAAGATTATTGATGCCCGCCGAGACCCAATGGCCTGCTGCTTCAGCAATTTAAAGCAGCTGTTCGCGCAGGGCCAAGAATTTACCTATGGGGTGGAAGATATTGCGCGATATTATCGCACCTATGTCGAATTGATGGACCATTGGGATAATGCGCTGCCCGGCCGTGTGCTGCGCGTACAGCATGAAGACTTGGTGGATGATCTGGAAGGCAATGTCCGCCGCATTCTCGACTATTGCGGCCTGCCCTTCGAGCAATCCTGCCTTGAATTCTACAAGACGAAGCGCAGCGTGCGCACGCCGAGCTCAGAGCAGGTGCGCCAACCGATTTTCCGCGATGGGTTGGACCAATGGAAGAATTTTGAACCTTGGCTGGGGGCTCTGCGCGAGGCGCTGGGGCCAGACTTAGCCCCGGCAAAATAACAATATGGGGGGAGAGAGAATGGCGACGCGACCTGTCAACGCAGACGAGGTGTCAACGCTGGGGCAGCGCTGGTACGTGCTCTTTATCATGATGCTGGTCTATACAATCAGCATTGCCGATCGATATGTGCTGTCGACACTTCTGGGTCCGATTAGCGCCGAACTCCATTTGAG
>JAGWVG010000024.1 GCA_018970965.1 Alphaproteobacteria bacterium
ATTTATCAAGGCCGCACCGAAGGCATGAACCAATGGAAATCGGCACATGCGGTTGTCACCGATCGACGCACGCTGACCGAGGCGTTGGATGGTGCCGATGTGTTTCTGGGCCTCTCGGTGAAGGACGCGGTAACGCCGGAAATGGTCCGCTCGATGGCGGCACACCCGATCATCTTTGCCATGGCCAACCCTGATCCGGAAATCACACCGCCTGCTGCAAAAGCCGTGCGACCTGATGCAATTGTGGCCACGGGCCGGTCTGATTATCCGAACCAGGTCAATAATGTGTTGGGCTTTCCCTTCATCTTCCGCGGCGCGCTTGATGTGCGCGCGACGGCCATCAACGATGAGATGAAAATTGCAGCAGCACGCGCGCTGGCGGAATTGGCGCGTCAGCAAGTGCCAGAAGAAGTGGCAGCCGCTTATGGCGGCGCGACGCCCAGCTTTGGCCCCGATTACATCATTCCGGCGCCCTTTGACCCGCGGTTGATGGAAATTGTGCCGGCCGCGGTTGCCCAAGCGGCAATGGATTCAGGCGTTGCGACACGCCCCATTCTCGACATGGCAGAATATCGCAATTCGCTGCGCGCCCGGATGAACCCGACCACCTCGGTCCTCACCATGGCCTATGAACATGCCCGCGCGCATCCCAAGCGCGTTGTGTTTGCTGAAGCCGAGGAAGAAGTGGTGTTGCGCGCAGCCATTGCCTTCCGCGATGGCGGCTGCGGGACGCCTGTGCTGGTGGGCCGAGACAATGTCCGCGAAAAACTGGCCGCGCTCGGCGTTGAAAATCCAGAAAGCTTTGAGCTGCATAACAGCCGCAATTCGCCCCTCGTCCCCAAGATGGTCGATATCTTGTACGAGCGCCTCCAGCGCCGAGGCTATCTGCGCCGCGATTGTGAACGGCTCGTCAATCAAGACCGCAACGTCTTTTCCTCGCTCTTGTTGAAAATGGGCGAAGCCGATGCCGTGATTACAGGTGTCACCCGCGGCTTTGGTCAGACGTTGCGCGAGGTACGGCGCGTTATTGATCCCGCCCAAGGCATGACACCCTTTGGCATGCACATTTTGGTTGGCCAGCATCACACTGTGTTCATGGCAGACACAACGGTGAATGAGCGCCCCTCTGCCCTTGAGCTGGCCGATATTGCCGAAGCCAGCGCCGCAGTTGCCCGCCGCATGGGGCATGAGCCGCGTGTGGCCTTCTTGTCTTACTCCACCTTCGGCAATCCACGCGGAACTTGGCTTGATCCGCTGCGCGAGGCCGTGTCGATTCTCGACCAACGTGGCGTGAGCTTTGAATATGAAGGCGAAATGGCACCCGACGTGGCTTTGAACCCGCGTTTGGCGGCGGCATATCCGTTCAGCCGCCTCTCAGGGCCGGCCAATGTCCTCATCATGCCCGGCCTGCAGGCCGCCAATGTCTCGGCCAAATTGCTGCGCGAACTGGGCGGCGATTCGGTAATTGGGCCCTTCTTGGTCGGTATGGAAAAGCCCGTACAAGTGGCGCCGATGGTTTCCACGGCGTCCGAGCTGGTCACACTTGCGGTGCTGGCGGCCAGCGGCATCGCCCGTTAAGCTGTGATTGCCCGACCGCACCCAGCGGTCGGGCCAATTGGCCCAAAACCGCTAAATTTATTTCGGGTTGTCGGTGGTACCGGGGGACGCGCCCATTGCACCCACTTGGCCGATATTGCCAAACAGCTCTTCAAAGAAGCTCCGTTCACGGCCCAAAGTCTTGGTCTTTTTCGAAGTTGGAGAGAGTTTGGCGATCTCTTCTTTGCTGCGCCGATCAACGGCAGTCACATTGCCGGCATTATCAAAGCGAACGCGCAGAACCATCTGATCTTTCGCAGTCGGCATGTTGAACGCATATTGATGCGTGTTGCGCGCGTAATAATAATAATCTTTCGCGCCAAACTGGCTGACCCAAGTCGGGCGGCCCAAAGTCTTTTCCACCGAATCGCGATTGTCCACGCCCGGTTGGATGGCATCCACCAGCGTCATGTCCGCAATAAAGCCCTGATGGCCCGCCAAACGCGTGCAGGCCGCGGACGACAGTCCAAGGCCAACCAAAAGCAGCGCGGTTGCAAATTTGCGGTTCATGCACGACGACCTTTCCATAATGCGACCTTGCCTCTTGCTGAACAGGCCACAACCCCCAATATGCCGGGAGCCGGTGAACAACAAGCCAGTTGGGACAAATGGATGGCCTTTGGACTTATAAAAAGACTTTTTGCGCGCGATGAGGGGCGCGATGCGCTTTCTCCGCTCTATCATGCGGTCATTGCCGAAGCGCGCCAGCCCGCTTGGTATTTAGACGGTAAAGTCGCTGATACCATGGATGGCCGATTTGAAATGGTCGCCGCTGTGACCGCGCTCGCCATTCTCCGGCTCGATGGCGAAGGCGAGCCCGGCCGCCTGCCAGCTGTCATGCTGACCGAGATGTTTGTCGACGATATGGATGGCCAACTTCGCCAAGAAGGCATTGGCGACATTGTGGTGGGCAAGCATATTGGCAAGATGATGGCCGCATTGGGTGGCCGCATGGAAGCCTATAAGAATGGATTGGACGGCGGCGATCTGGAAGCAGCTTTGGTCCGCAACTTATATCGCACCGAAAATCCCGGGCCAGATGCCTTAGCCTTTACCGCCCACCAGTTGCGTGATCTTTGGGCGCGGCTCTGTGCCAGCCCATTGGATGCGCTTCTGGCTGGCACAATTGCGAAAGCCCAAGCATGACGCCTGAATTTTCTCGCCCCTATAAACTGGATAGTCTGGGCCAACCCCGGACTGTTGAGATCCGTGCCGAGGCAGATGAATGCGCCGCCCTTGCGCAGCGTTTTGGGCTGCAATCGCTGGCAGCGCTGTCGGCACGCGCCACCCTCAGCACAAGCCCTGAGGGCATTGATGTTGCCGGACATATGACGGCATCTGCCGTGCAAAGCTGCGTTGTGACGGGCGACCCCATCCCCGTCCAAATTGATCAAGATTTTGCCGTGCGCTTCGTGGCCGAAGACACTGATCTTGGCGTTGAAGAAATTGAGCTGAGCGCTGAGGATTGCGACATCATGGAACATGATGGCCAGAACATCGATTTGGGCGAGGCGGTGTCACAAACTTTGGGTTTGGCGCTCGACCCTTATCCCCGCAGCGCCAATGCCGAAGCCCGGCTGCGTGAGGCCGGGGTGAAGTCGGAAGAAGAAGCCGGCCCCTTTGGCGCGCTGGCTGCCTTGAAAGACAAGCTCCAGGGAAAATAACGGGCGTTTAGCGTGTCAGCAAAAACACGGCATGTTGCGCCCGTAAATTGGCGGCGCCCGCGCTGATCAGCTTTTCCCCACGCAAAAACCACTGCCCTTCGATGCGGATGCCATGTTCCGCAATATATTTGCGAAAATCGTCAATCGTCACATGGTGGATATTGGGCGTATCATACCAGCGATCGGGCAATTGCTTGGTCACCGGCATCATGCCACCAAACATCAGCGCAAGACGAATGCGCCATTGCGCAAAATTGGGGAAAGACACAAAGGCGCGGCGGCCGATGCGCAGCAATTGGTCCATCACCAAATCAGGCCGCATCGTGGTTTGCAGCGTTTGCGACAAAATGGCGTAATCAAACGCGGCGTCCGGATAATCCGCCAAATCGGTATCCGCATTGCCTTGGATGACAGAAAGGCCGCGCGCAACGCACGCTGTCACATTATCCCGGTCCAATTCCATGCCGCGCGCATCCGCCTGTTTTTGATCGCGCAGCGCCGCCATCAAGGCGCCATCGCCGCAACCAATATCCAGCACGCGGCTGGCAGGGGCAATTTCGCGCGCGATGATCGCAAGGTCTGGCCGCAATGCCATCACAGCCCCCCCGCAGTCAGAAAGCCGTCAACCACCCGATCCAGCTCTGGCACATCCAATAAAAAGCTATCGTGTCCAAAGGGAGCCGACAATTCCATAAAGCTTACGGGCGCGCCCCCGGCGTTGAGGGCATGCACAATATTGCGCGATTCTGACGTGGGATAGAGCCAGTCCGTATCAAAGCTGACCACGCAAAACCGCGTGGTCGACCCCCGAAAGGCATTGGCCAAATGCCCGCCATGGTCTTCCGCCAAATCAAAATAATCCATCGCGCGCGTGATGTAGAGGTAGGAATTGGCGTCAAAGCGGCCCGTGAAACTCAAGCCCTGATAACGCAAATAGCTTTCCACCTGAAAATCAGCATCAAAGCCAAAGGTCTTGCTCGACCGGTCTTGCAAGCGGCGGCCAAATTTTTCGGTCAGCCCCAACTCAGACAAATAGGTGATATGGGCTGCCATGCGCGCAACGGCCAAGCCCGCGTCAGGCGCTTTGCCATCATGATAATAATCGCCGCCGCGCCAATTGGGGTCTGCCATAATCGCTTGGCGACCCACTTCATGAAAGGCAATATTCTGTGCCGAATGGCGCGCGGTTGAGGCAATCACCAGGGCCGCGCGCACCCGCGTGGGGTAGGTCGCCGCCCAAGTCAGCACCTGCATGCCGCCCATCGACCCGCCAACCACCGCATAGAGCGCGCCAATCCCCAAATGATCGAGCAGCATAGCCTGCGCGCGCACCATATCGCGGATGGTGATGACAGGAAAACGCATGCCAAAGGGCTTGCCGTCCGCCGCCAGTGATTCGGGCCCGGATGAGCCCATGCAGCTGCCAATAACATTGGGGCAGATGACACAAAAACGATCTGTATCAATGGGCTTGCCCGGTCCAACCATCCGCGTCCACCAGCCGGGCTTGCCGGTAATTGGGTGCGTGGAGGCAACATGCTGATCGCCCGTCAAAGCATGGCAGAGGAGAATGGCATTGCTGCGGTCATCATTCAGCGTGCCATAGGTTTCATACGCAATATCAACAGGCGCGAGGATGCCGCCGCCATCGAGCGCCAAAGGCCCGTCCAACGTCAATTTTCGATCAAGGCCAAAACGCGCGTCCGCCATGGCAAGGGGGCTAGGGGCGAGACAGGTCGATTGTCAACTAAAGCGATAGGGGCAAACGCAATGGCGGATGCTGGTTTGACCGATATTGGCCGCGCGTCTAAGGCGCAGGGCATGACTGGACCAACACCCAAGCCCTGGATCATGGATATTGCGCCCTATATTCCGGGCAAATCCAAAACTGATGATGGCCGCGTTGTCGCCAAATTATCGTCTAACGAGAATCCGTTGGGCACAAGTGACCAGGCGCGCGCGGCCTTCCTGAGCCATGCGGGTGATCTAGAACGTTACCCCGATGCAGGCGCAACGGCGTTGCGCGAAGCCCTGGCTGCAGCGCATGGGTTAGACCCGGCCCGGATCATTTATGGCACCGGCTCAGATGAAGTTCTGCACTTGGCTGCGGGCGCTTTTGCGGGCTCGGGCGATGAAATTATCTTCATGAATTATGGCTTTGCGGTGTATGAAATTGCCGCGCGCCGCGTTGGGGCAACGCCCGTCATTGTGCCCGATGCCGATTATGCGACAGATGTTGATGCGGTGCTGGCACATGTCACAGATAAGACCCGCGTCGTCTTCATCGCCAACCCCAATAATCCCACGGGCACCTATTGTGCGCGTGCTGAAATCGCGCGGCTGCATGCGGGCCTGCCCAGCCATGTGCTGCTGGTGCTTGACCATGCTTATGCTGAATATCTGACACCAGAAGAAGATGATGGCGGGCTGGAGCTGGCGAAAACAGCATCCAATGTGCTGGTCACGCGCACCTTTTCTAAAATTTATGGGCTCGCGTCTGAACGCGTCGGCTGGGGCTATGCGTCGGCCGCAATTATTGATGCCATGCACCGCATCCGTGCGCCCTTCAGCTTTTCAATCGCAGCACATGCAGCCGCCATTGCGGCCGTCGCCGATACCCAATTCGTCGCGCAGAGCCGCGATCATAATATCCATTGGCGGGCTTGGTTTGCGGCAGAAATTGCAAAGCTGGGCAATGCCGGATTGCGCGCCATTCCCAGCAAAGCCAATTTTCAGCTGGTGATTTTTGAAGGCGCGATCAGCGCCGAAACCGCCTATCATGGCCTGATGGATCGCGGCTATATTGTCCGCTGGCTGCCCGGCCAGGGCCTTGGCCACGGCCTGCGCATCACTATTGGCACTGAGGCAGAGACACGCGGCGTGATTGCGGCACTGCGTGACATTACGGGTGCTGACGCCTGATGTCCGCTAAGCCGCCTTTTGCCCATGTCGCCATCATTGGACTGGGGCTGATTGGCTCTTCCATTGCACGCGCCGTGCGCGATGCCATGCCCGATGTGAAGCTGTCAGGCTTTGATGCTGATGCCACAGCACGCGCCACGGCACGCAATCTGGGCCTTGCAGACGCCATTGCCGACAGCGCCGCCGACGCGGTGGTAGAGGCGGACCTCGTCATTTTTTGCGTGCCCGTCGGCGCGATGGGCAAGGCAGCCGCTGATTTACGCAGCGGGCTGAAAGCAGAGGCACTGATCAGCGATGTCGGCTCCTCCAAGGCCAATGTCTTGGCAGAATTGCAGGCCGCGCTTCCGGATCATGCTATCATTCCCGCGCACCCTGTTGCGGGCACCGAACGCAGCGGGCCAGAAGCTGGCTTTGCGACGCTGTTTCAAAACCGCTGGTGCATTCTGACACCCCCTGAAGGCGCACAGTCTGACCATGTCGATCGGCTCACGCGCTTTTGGCAAATGCTGGGCGCAAATGTGGATCTGATGGATCCGCAACATCATGATTTGGTGTTGGCCGTCACCAGTCATTTGCCCCACCTCATTGCCTACACAATTGTTGGCACCGCGTCGGACTTGGAATCGGTCACGCGCAGCGAAGTCATTAAATATTCCGCCGGCGGCTTTCGTGATTTCACGCGCATCGCAGCGTCAGACCCAACAATGTGGCGCGATGTGTTCTTGTCGAACAAAGATGCGGTGCTGGAAATGCTCCAGCGTTTTTCAGAAGATTTGACAGCGCTGCAGCGGGCGATCCGTTGGGGTGATGGAGATGCGCTGTTTGATCTCTTCACGCGCACCCGCGCCATTCGCCGCAGCATTATTGAAGAAGGTCAAGACGATGCACGGCCTGACTTTGGCCGCTCGCCAAGCTAAAGCGTTACAGCGCTGCGTTTAACTGTTCAGCGCATTAATGGCGGCATGGACGCGCGCCTCAATCTCTTCGCGCGGCAAGCCGGGGGGAATTTCTGCGCCCACCTGCATCGTCACCACGCCGGGATATTTGACAAGACCGCGCGGCCAAACTTTGCCGCTGTCCAGGGCCACCGGAATAACAGGTAGGCCCAGAATTTTGTACAGTCCGGCGAGGCCCGCCCGCAGTTCCGGTCGCTGGCCATGCGGGACGCGCGTGCCTTCTGGAAACAAAATGATGGGCCGGCCAGATTCCTTGGCGCGCTTGGCTTCGGCAATCATGCGGCGCATGGCGGCTGCACCTGCATCCCGATCCACCCCAATAGAACCATGCGCGCGCGCAGCATGGCCCCAGCCAAAAATATCGAGCAGCTCTTGCTTCATCACCACCACAGGCCGACGGAAGAGCGCCAATGTCTCGACTGTCTCGTACATCGATTCATGCTTGAAAATATACAGTGCCTGCCGGTCATCCAGCACGCCAATCACATGGGTTCGGATGCCCAAAATAAAGCGCGCGCATAGCCGGTGCCACAAGGCCCAAGTGCGTGCGCCGAAAATGGTCGCGCGCTCACCAAATAGAACGAGCAGCCAGGCCAAGCCCACGACAGGCACGCTGCCCAGATAGAAGATGAGAGTGAACGCAAGTGAACGAAGAAACGCCATCATGACGCGCGCCCTAACTCAAGTGCCACGGCACGCGCCAGCAGCTTATTATATTCTTTGAACAGCTGGATAAGGCTCAACTCTCCCGGCACTGCATCGCCCACAATCCGCACCTGCCCGCCCAGGCTATGGTTTAATTCCAGTTGGGCCCGGCGCAGATGCCAATCACTGGTGACCAGCCGAACTGAGCGAAATTCATGCGCTTTCACCCAACGCGCCGTTTCTCGCGCGTTGGAAATCGTATCGACCGAGGCTTTATCTAAATCGATGCAGCAGCGCGATAAGTGACGTGGCACATCCAGCGCCACTTCCAACTCATGCCGCCGCACACTGGCATCAACACCCGAGACAAGCATGCGCTTGGCGGAGCCTTTTTCCAGAATCTCAAGCCCCCGTTGAAAGCGACCAGGCGCGCCCGTCAGCACCACAACGGCATCAGTGCGTATCGTTTCTGCTGCGGGGCGGGGCAAGAAGATGGCAAAGCCAATCAGCCCAAGAAACCATAAGAGGAAGGACAAGGCGATCAGACGGCGGATCATAGCATATGCCTCAACGCCGCCAGCACGGTCAGTCTTGCGGCAAGCATCGCCATAATGGCCGTCACCACAGGCACGGCCAGCAACGCCAGCCAGCCCGCTAAACCAATTCCAAATGATCCAAGCAAGTCTGATCCCATAGCCGCAAACCTATAGCCCAAAAGCAAAATTGCCAAAGACCCAGCAAAAAGGCCAATCACAGCCCCAAAAAGCGCGTCCAACCCCAGCCGGCGTTGAAAGAGACGCGCAATTTGCGGATCACTTGCCCCCAAAAGGTGCAGCACTTCCAGCGTCGCGCGATGGGTGTTGAGGGCGCTGCGCGCTGCCAACACAATGATGGCAACTGACGCAACGGCCATCAGCACCACCAAAAGACCTGCCAGCCAAACCAGGCTGCGCATGGCAGCTGACAGTGGCGCCAGCCATTGGCCGTGCGGCTCAATGCGGGCAGAGGGCGCAAGCGCACGCACTGCCTCTGACAGCTGTGGCAATGCCTTTTCCGCGCCCGGACGGAGCGTGACATCAATCAGCATGGGCACAGGCAAATCTTGGTCCAGCCCGGCTTTACCAAACCAGGGTTCCAAAAGCGCAGTGACTTCAGCTGCACTGACGCGTTGGAAATTTTCCACCCCCGCTTGCTCTGCCAAATGGCGCTCGATGGCCTGCGCTTGTTTGGCACGCCGCACAGAATTGGCTTCGATCAGCTGGATCGTGACACGCCCGGCAACATCAGCTGCCACACCCGTTGCCGCGCGCGAGACACCCATGCCCATGGCCGCTGCCAGCACCGTCAAGAAGATCATAACAGCAATGACCCACGGCATCGGCCCCGCCATCCGCCCTTCGGGGAACAGCTGTGCTTCTGCGGCAGGCAGATCAGGCAGCCGCAGCCTCATGCCAGGCGCCCCTCATTCAGCCGCAGAGTGTGCGCATGACCCACGCCTGACATCAGCTGCGCATCGTGCGTTGCAACCACCACGGTTGTGCCCAATTGATTGAGCGCTTCAAATAAGCGCAGCAAGCGCAGCGCCATCGCCGGATCAACATTGCCAGTCGGCTCGTCCGCAATCAGCACATCGGGCTGGGTAATCACCGCGCGGGCAATCGCCACGCGCTGTTGCTCTCCACCCGAAAGCGTTTGCGGCAGCGCGTCCGTCCGCGCGCCCAAGCCAACCCATGCCAAAAGCTCTGTCACCCGCTGGGCAATAGCGGCCTCTTTATGTCCAGCCACCCGCAAGGGCAGGGCAATATTCTCAAATGCAGACAAATGCGAAATCAGCCGAAAATCTTGGAAGACCACCCCAATGCGACGTCGGTAATCTGGCAGTCTATCGCGCGGCATGGTGACCATATCGTCGCCAAATAAGCGAACAACCCCGCGGCTGGGCCTTTGGGCAAGATAGAGAAGTTTGAGCAGCGATGTCTTGCCCGCACCCGAAGGGCCCGTGAGAAAGTAAAATCCACCTCGGGTCAGCGAAAAACTGATGTCTGACAAAGTTTCAGGGGCATTTCCGTATCTTAGACCCACATTTTCAAACTGGATGATGTGCGTCATGCGCCCAGTGACACCTTGAGAGCCTAGAAATCCAAGCGTTTCTAGACGAGCAGGGCCCCATGATCCAGCTTTGATTGTGCGCGGCGGCTCTTGCCACATAGGGGCATTCAGTGCTTAGAGACGACAGGTCAATGAGTTTGAGGGGCTGTTTTCCACAATGATCCTGTCCTGTCCCGCCTGCCATACGCGCTATCTTGTTCCAGATACCGCGATTTCGGGGGCCGGGCGCCAGGTGCGTTGCGCCTCGTGCCGCCATAGCTGGTTTCAGCCTGGGCCAGAAGCGCCACAGCCCCCAGCCGAAGAATTGCCCTTGCCTCCGCCCACGCCAGCGGCTGATCCTGTGCCGCCTATGCCCTCTCTGGCGCAAGCGGCACCACAAGGAAGTTTTGCGCCGCCCCTTAAAGCGCCCGACTACCATCAGAGCGATGCGCCCGCGCGCCCTTCTTGGCTGCGCCGTCTGCTGCAAAACCCCAGTGCCCGGCTGACTGCGGCTGCGGTGTTGCTGGCGCTGGCCCTCATCGGCGGCGTTGGTGCGCTTTATGTGACGGGACTGCCCAGCCAATTTAAATTGCTGCAAGCAAAGGGGGCCCGCGCCTCCGTGCCGCTGTTGCTCGAGGTGCAGCGCCGGCCCGAGCGGCGTATATTGGAAAGCGGGAATGAGCTTTTTGCCGTCTCTGGTCGGATTGTGAACCCCACCAGCGATGATCTATCTGTCCCCGATATTCGAGCAGAATTGCGGGATGCGCAGGGCAAGATGGTCTATGGCTGGACAATCACCCCGCCACGCCGGACAATTGAAGCGAAGAGCGTCATGGAATTCAACTCTGCCGAGGTGAATGTGCCCCGCGGCGCAAAGGAACTTAATCTCAGCTTCTAAGGCACGAAAAGCAGGTGCCCGTCTGACTTGGCCGAAAGCCATTGCCCCCAGCCAAAGCCTCTGCTAGAGGCGCGCCCTGTTGTTTGCCGGGAGCAGCTTGCTGCCAAGGCAATATGGCAGAAAATGTGCGGTCGTGGCGGAACTGGTAGACGCGCAACGTTGAGGTCGTTGTGGGCGAAAGCCCGTGGAAGTTCGAGTCTTCTCGACCGCACCATTTGGTCCGGGGTCCTCTCCCAGACACACAAAAACCCGCTGGAAGCAGGGCTGAAACGCCCAAGTTTCCGGCGGGTTTTTTGATTTCTTGATATCCATGCGGTGGCATCGCCTGCGCACCATTTAAACCTCAGAAATATACTCCCGCACGCTCTTAATAGCCTCACGCGCACGATCTAATTGGCTTATGCCTGCACGCACGTGCGCATCCCGTGGAATTTCAACGCTGCGGGGACACGCCACTGGCAAGGCGCGCGCAAACCCCGCTAAATCAAATGCACCCGTGCCACCAAGTTGCCGGTCTGCAGCCGCCTCTACCTCCCATTCCGCTTGCGGACGTCGTGCGGGGCCATCGGCATATTGGGCGAAGAGAATTGCCCCTTCCGGTGCGGCTGCAAGCTCTGCCAAGGTGCCGCCAGAGCGCATCAGGTGGAGCAGATCCACATTTATGCCCACCTGCCCGGGCCGCGACAGGGGCACCACCATATCAAGCGCGTCAGCCAACGAGCGGACTTGCGATGCCGGATAAAATTCCAGCGCGACGCGTAAATCGAAACCCGCCGCCATATCGCAAAATTGCGCAAAGCGGTCTGCACGACGTGCCGGGTCCCGATCATAGATCAGAAGATTGAGCGCCTTGGCCTCCAACTCGGCGGCTGCCGCAAATTGAGGCGCAAAGTCTGCCACTTGGGTTCGCCCGCTCAGCGTGAACGGGTAAGCGAGATCAAGCGTCAGGCCCAGATCAGCCATCCGCATTTTCAAACTGCGTCGGGCAGCGACATCTGTCACCAAATCATAAGGCGGCATGAGAGATAATGTCGGCATAGCGTGCAGGAACACGCATATGCCCGTACACCCCACAGAAGCGGCGGCCTCCGCCAAGGCCATAGGCGTGGCATCCACAATCGTCAGATGGTCAAGCGCGAGCGATCGCTGCT
>JAGWVG010000286.1 GCA_018970965.1 Alphaproteobacteria bacterium
GAGCGGGCGAGAAGCCATAGAAATTTGGTTGGCTTGCGGGCGATGTAAGCTGCAAGACTTTCAACCCGTTTCGTCCGTCCGCAACATAGGCAAAGAGCGATGCATTGGTAGAGCCGACAATGACGTCTTCTGCGTCATTGAGTTGGCCATTAAAGGTCACCTTCTGATAAAGTTTTGGTTTTTCCGGGTTGGTGACGTTCAGAATAACAAGGCCATCTTGCTTTGCCGCAACATATGCATAGGTCCGAGCCACATAAATGCGCTGTGCATTGCTGAGCGGAACTGTCGCTTCCGGCACGGCGACAATTTTGCGCGCATTGGTCAGATCAAACAGCTTCACACCCTCCCGGTCGGTGACCCAGAGATAGCGGAACTGAACCGCAGACGCGCGTGCGCCATTGACAGGCAAGACTTGCATGACACGCGGCTTGAGCGGGTCGTTCAGGTCGAGAACCACAAGCCCGGCATCAGCCGCGATATAGGCATAATGCCCGCCAAGCGTGATGTGTCGCGCGCCCTTCAGAATATTGCCCTCATTCCAGGTTAGCGCGCGATGCAGAAAATTGTTGCGCGGATCGCCATCCGCCAAAGTTTCGATATTGACCAGAATCAGCCCTTCAACACGGTCTGTTACAAACGCGTATTTGTAAATTGGGTGAAAGGCCTGCTCCTGGTTCATTGCGCGCATTTCAGCCGTGTTTTTGGCCGGATTAATTGGCTGATTGGTGGCCAGAGCCATGCACGTTGCGTTGGTTGATTTGACTTGCGTGTCATGACCAAGTGGCGAGAACGGGCCTGTCAAAATCCGTTCAGACACGCCTTTATTGGCAACTGAGGCAATGTCATAGGCACGAAAACCTGCACTGCCTTCGGCCACGTAAAGATATTCACCGCGCATTTGGAGGCAGCGGACCGCATCAGACGTGGCTTTCGTCTCGTTGCGAATGATTTCCTTCAGGCCTGTTTCGCCGCGCAGCCGCTTGTCGAAGGATTTGCCGCGCGTCCAGTTGATCAGTTCGCGACCGTTGCGTTCGACATGCGCGCGGTAGAAATCCGGATAGGCATATTTGTGCAGATAAGATCCGAAGACCGCCTGCGGTTCGTCATTTTCTGTCACGCGAACAGCTTCGATGCCGCCTTCCAGCCCGGTCCATGTGTACATGCCAACGAAATTGACGAAATTGGTGCCCTGCAACAGCAGCTGCGCCATGATCGCATTGTTATCGTTATCGACGGAGACGTGGCAGTCGCTGCACGTCTTGGTCTCCGTGGTGCGGACTGTGTGGGGGAAGTGCGGTGCAAAGGCTTGCGATGAAAAGCCCGCCGCCGAGATGGGCGGCTGCTGAACATAGATGCGTTCCCGGTTCACATTGGTTGATGATAAAATCAGCGCCGAGGTCGAGCGAATGGGCGCAATCATATTCCCCTTGGTTGTTTGGTGCCGACCCAGTTGGAACATGTCATCGCGCGCAACCTGTGGGTTATAGGTCGCGAAATTGCGGGTTTCTTCGCCTTCATAATGGTGCGACGTGGTTTTCCAATTGGCTTCGATGGGCAAATGGCAGCCGCCGCAACTGGTCGTCCAGCTCAAATGGCAGGTGAAGCAGGCCATCTCGCTGTCCTTATGCGCCAATTCTTCTTCCGGAATGCCAGCGCCAAATTCAAACTTTCCGGTTTCGGCGCCGGATTTGCCCATCAGCTTGGCGCGCGCGGCCTTTAGGTTGAAGCGCGGGTTTTGCGGATCCACGCTGTCTTTGACCAGGCTGACGCGCCATTCAAGCTTGGGATCAAGGACGGACCGCTGGACGAGATAGCGGGCACCCTTCTCATCCTCCTTCCACTCAAAGCGGCGCTGGCCATCGGGATTGCGAATAAGTGACAAGTTATTGCCGCCCGGAGGCGCCGCCGGCCCCGATGTGAGAAGCGTTGGATAGGCCTTGGTCGAGCCGTGGCAATCCTTGCACCCAATCTCAATCGCATTGGCGACTTCGCCGTAGATCAGGCCATTGCCATGGCTGTCTTGCGAAAAGTGGCAATCGACGCACTGCATGCCCTTTTCGGCGTGGATATCCATCAAATGGACTGATTTTCCCGGATTGGTTCCAATGGATGGGGAAAGGCCTTCGCCTTGTTTCCGGAACTTCTCTGGATCATCATTCGCAACAATTTTGCCGTCTGCATCCAGCAAATTGCCTTCCCGGTCGCGCTTGAAGATCGCCCGGAAATTCCAGCCATGGCCGTGATAATCCGCAAATTGCGTATCCTTGGCCTTGGGATTAATGTCATCAAACACGCGGCGCACAAAGTTGACATCCGCCCATTTGCCGCGCGGTGCGGCGCCTTCCGGGTTTC
>JAGWVG010000287.1 GCA_018970965.1 Alphaproteobacteria bacterium
ATGTCGCTCAGCTGGGCCTATGGCACGCCGCCATCGGATGAAGACGGGGCCAAGTTGCTCCACCGCGCGCTGGATCTGGGCTATGACCATCTTGATACGGCGCGGATTTATGGCCTTGGCCATAATGAAACGCTCATTGGTAAGACCCTGCGCGACAATCGCGATAAGTTCTTTCTCGCGTCCAAAACGGGTATCATTGTCGAGGGCAAAT
Source organism: Alphaproteobacteria bacterium (assembly GCA_018970965.1). Taxonomy (GTDB): domain Bacteria; phylum Pseudomonadota; class Alphaproteobacteria; order Sphingomonadales; family Sphingomonadaceae; genus Aquisediminimonas. The sequence goes on from JAGWVG010000287.1 coordinate 212, forward strand.
CGCGCCGCATTGATTGTCGGCCCGAAACCATTCGCGCGGCGTGTGAAGAAAGTCTGAAGCTGCTTCAGACCGATCATATTGATCTCTACTATCTGCACCGTCGCGACTTTGAGACGCCGATTGAGGAGTCAGTTGGCACATTGGCCGATTTGGTGAAGGAAGGAAAAATCGGCAGCATTGGCTTGTCCGAAATGTCGGCTGAAACCCTGCGCAAGGCATCTGCCGTCCATCCTATTGCCGCCATGCAGACCGAATATTCCTTGTGGACGCGCAATCCGGAAATTGCCGTGCTGGATGCGTGCAAAGAAGTTGGAACAACCTTTGTCGCCTTTTCGCCGGTTGGGCGGGGGGCGCTGGCCAATGGTGTGCCGAACCCTGAAGCGCTGGTGGAGAGTGATATGCGGCGCTCTATGCCCCGTTTTCAGGGCGAAAACTGGACACATAACGCGCAGTTAATTGCCCAATTCAACGCGATTGCAGCAGAAGAGGGCGTGACACCGGCGCAGCTCTCGCTTGCTTGGGTGCTTTCGCGGGGCGACCATATTGTGACGATTCCCGGCACAGCCTCAATCGCGCACCTGGAAGAAAATATCGCGCGTTGGGATTGGCAGCCCTCGGCCCAGGTGCTGGCGCAATTGGACGCGCTGATTAATGAGACGAATGTCGCAGGCCCGCGCTATTCCGCGTCGATGCAAAGCACGATTGATACCGAGGATTTTACCTAGCATCAAAGCGACAGGGCTGCGGAGAAGTGGTGGACGCACTAGGGCTCGAACCTAGGACCCGCTGATTAAGAGTCAGCTGCTCTACCAACTGAGCTATGCGTCCACATCGCGACGAAAATCTGTGCGCCAAAGCGACAAACTTGCTTGCGAGGCCGGGCCATTAGCAGCGGCTATCGGGCAATGCAATGCCCTAATGACCGGTTTTTTTAAAGGCCGCGGCGTCCGCGGTTGTGGCGATCAATCGACATCAACACGCCCAAACACAGCATCACGTTGAGCATGGCTGTGCCGCCATGGGAGACCATCGGCAAGGGAATGCCCACAACGGGGGCAAGGCCCATCACCATCAGCAGGTTGATCATCACATAATAAAAGATGGTCATTGAAAGCCCGGCTGCCGTAAGCCGACCAAAGCGACTATTGGCCCGATTGGCGACGTTGAGGCCCCAGCGCCCAATCAGAACAAAAGCAGTGATAATTGCGAGCCCGCCCAGCAGACCCCATTCCTCAGCCATTGTTGCAAAGACAAAGTCGGTATGGCCTTCTGGCAAATAATCGAGATGGCTTTGCGTCCCATTTAAGAAGCCTTTGCCAAAGATGCCGCCAGAGCCGATTGCGATTTTGGATTGGGTGATGTGATAGCCGGCGCCGAGCGCATCTTCTTCCGGGTTGAGGAAGATCAGCACGCGCTTTTTTTGATAGTCATGCAGCATGCTGTAAATCACGGGCAATGCAGCGGCACCCAACACGCCTGCCCCGACGAATAAGCGTAGCGGAATGCCAGCTAAAAACATGATGGTAACGCCGCCAATCGCAATCATTGTCGCGGTGCCCAAATCTGGTTGAACCAGCACCAGCAAAAAGGGCAGGCCCAGAAGCACCAAGGGGGGCCAAATGGCAGTCCATTTGCGGATTTCACCTGCCGGAAGCATCGCATAAAAGCGCGCGGTCGCCAGCACGATCATCAACTTCATCAATTCAGAGGGTTGCAGCCGAATAAAGCCCAAATCCAGCCAGCGCTGGCTGCCACCCCCAATGGCGCCGATCAATTCCACGCCAATTAAGAGCCCGAGGACGATGATATAGCCGGGAAGGGCCAGCCGTGCATAAGTTGTCTCTGGGATGCGGGCCATGATGATGGCCATCACCAAAAAGACAAAGAAGCGCAGCATATGGCTCGCCGCCCAAGGCGTGAGCGCGCCGCCCGCCGCGGAATAGAGCACCACCGCGCCAAAGCTGGCGACGCCGATCAACAAAAACAGCAAACGCCAGGGCAATTGGCGTAAAGGCGCAGGGACGATGCTGTCGCTCATGGTTGGGGCGTGCCTTTTGTGGGCGGTGCAGGGGGAGGGGGTGTTACCGGGCCGCTGGCTGTTTCCGGCTCAGGCGTGGCAGCGGCATCCCGGTTGACGG
>JAGWVG010000288.1 GCA_018970965.1 Alphaproteobacteria bacterium
GCAGTTGGCGATGAAGGTGGTTTTGCGCCGAACCTGGCCTCTGCGCCTGCAGCGTTGGATTTTATCATGCAGGCTGTTGAAGCGGCAGGCTATAAGCCCGGGGATGATGTTGTCTTGGCGCTTGATTGCGCCTCGACTGAATATTTCCGCGATGGCAAATATCATCTGGAAGGCGAGGGGCGTGTGCTTTCGCCCGAAGAGCATGCGGACTATCTGGCTGATCTGGTCGCCAAATACCCCATTAAGTCAATCGAAGATGGCATGGGGGAAGATGATCGCGCCGGTTGGAAATATCTAACGGATAAGATTGGTCGTCAGTGTCAGCTGGTCGGCGATGACTTGTTTGTAACCAACCCCAAGCGTCTGCATGATGGCATTAACGAAGGTCTTGCCAATTCGATCCTCATCAAGGTCAACCAGATTGGCACGCTGACCGAGACTTTGGCTGCAGTCGATATGGCGCACCGTGCGCGCTACACCTCGGTCATGTCGCACCGCTCGGGCGAAACCGAAGACTCAACCATTGCTGATCTCGCCGTCGCAACCAATTGCGGTCAGATCAAAACAGGGAGCCTCGCACGCTCGGATCGGTTGGCGAAATATAACCAGCTGATCCGTATTGAAGAAGAGCTGGGCCCCATCGCGCGATACGCCGGACGGAGCATTTTTCTCTAAGCCTTTCGCATAATGGCGAATTTATAGTTGACCCAAAGAATCGCTTGTGATTCAAGGCAAAGAATGAAGCAGGCCCAACAGCTCTGGAATCTTTTGCAGACAGCTGCCACGCCTGCGCTTGCCTTCATCGTTGTTGCCTTTTTTGGCGGTTATGCGCTGTTCGGCGCCAATGGTGTTTTGGCGGGCATTGAATATCGCCATCAATTGCAACAGCGCCAGCAAGAGTTGGTGCTGCTGCAAAAACAAAAGGCGGAAATCGCAAACCGCGTTCAGTTGCTTGATCCGCAGCGCGCAAATCCTGATTTGGTGGATGAACTTGTCCGCCGGGAATTGGGTCTTGCCCATCCAGATGAAGTCATCATCCCGCTAAAGTAAGCGCTGCATTCGTTTCCGTAGCGGCAAAACGCATGTCGAGCGTTGCGGCCACACCCTTTTGCTGTCTATAGGCTGCGCTTCATTCTCCCCAGAATTGAGGAAGGTTTTCACTTGGCCAAGGCAGCACCCCAAAAAGCGCCGACCGAGCAGCTCCCAAAGCCCGCAGAACCAAAGCGGTTCAAAGCGAGCCGGGATGAACTGTTGAGCCTGTATCGCGAAATGCTTCTTATCCGCCGTTTTGAAGAAAAGGCGGGCCAGCTTTATGGCCTCGGCCTGATTGGGGGCTTTTGCCACCTTTATATTGGGCAAGAAGCTGTGGCCGCCGGCATTCAGACTGCGCTGACGGATAAGGACAGTGTCATTACCGGCTATCGCGATCACGGCCACATGCTGCTGTGCGGCATTGATCCCAAGGTTGTGATGGCAGAGCTGACAGGCCGAGAAGCCGGCATTTCGCGCGGCAAAGGCGGCTCGATGCATATGTTTTCGGTTGAGCATAAATTTTATGGCGGCCACGGCATTGTCGGTGCGCAAGTGCCGCTGGGGGCGGGCCTCGCCTTTGCACATAAATATAATGAAGATGGCGGCATTTGCGTCGCCTATTTTGGCGATGGCGCCGCCAACCAAGGCCAGGTCTATGAGGCTTTCAACATGGCGGCCTTGTGGAAATTGCCGATCATCTTTGTGGTCGAAAATAATCGCTATGCCATGGGCACAGCTGTCACGCGCTCCTCTGCTGAAACCCATTTTTGGCGGCGAGGTGAGGCGTTCCGCATCCCGGGCATGGTCTGCAATGGCATGGATGTTTTGGAAGTGCGCGGCACCGCCGAGGCGGCGATTGAATTTGTCCGCGGCGGAAATGGCCCCGTCGTCATGGAAGCGCAGACGTATCGCTATCGCGGCCACAGCATGTCCGACCCAGCCAAATACCGCACGCGTGAAGAAGTGCAGGAAGTTCGTGAAAAGTCTGACCCGATTGATGGCCTGAAAGCCGATCTTGAAGCCGCTGGCATCAAGGAAGAGGAGTTGAAGGCAATTGATAAAGAGATCCGCGCGATCGTGAACGAGGCGGCCGATTTCGCCGAGACATCACCCGAACCGGATCCTGCAGAATTGTACACTGACGTGCTGGTGGAGAGCTATTAATGGCAACCGAACTGAAGATGCCCGCGCTTTCCCCAACCATGGAGGAAGGCACGCTCGCCAAATGGCTTGTGAAACCCGGCGATGTCGTCCGCTCGGGCGATATTCTCGCAGAAATCGAAACCGATAAAGCGACTATGGAATTTGAAGCCG
>JAGWVG010000289.1 GCA_018970965.1 Alphaproteobacteria bacterium
TCATGCGGCGATAATGGATGCGCGCTGCGCTGTCGCCTGACTGCTCTGCTCGGGTAACAATCAGCAAAAGGGATGCGCCAAAGAGCATTGAAAACAGCCCGCGCATTTTGCCATCAATCACCACAAAGCCGATGGCCCAAGCTGCAATATCAATTGGGCCAAAAGTGCCATAGGCCTTCGGATTGAGATAGGCTGACATCGGCAGGGCAAAGGCGATGATGTTCATCACCAATATTCCCATGACCGCGAAGCCGCGCAGCACATCAAGCGAGAAAAACCGAGCCTGCGACATAACCCAAAGACCAGTGCCAGTCTGGTTGACGACTGGCAAGGGCTCGACAATAGACAGTGGCTTAAGGATCAGAATTGGGGGCTTTTTCATTGAGCGCGATTGAGACTTTGCTGTCGCCGGTCATCCTCTTCTTTGTGCTCGGCGCGCTTGCCGCGGCAGTTCGATCTGACCTGTCGGTACCAGAACCCATTGCAAAAGGGCTCTCGCTTTATCTGATGGCCGCAATTGGCCTCAAAGGGGGCGTGCAAGTCTCCACAGTCGGCTTCCATCCTGAGATGTTCTCAGCCGGGATCGCCGGGATGATGTTAAGCTTTGCGCTGCCTTTGCTCGCGTTCGCATTATTGCGCAGCTGGGGTGGGTTGGATCGACTTAATGCAGGGGCGGTGGCTGCGCATTATGGATCGGTTAGCATTGTCACGTTTGTTACGGCCAGCGAGGCTTTGACGCGTGCAGGAACGCCGCCTGCAGGCTATATGGTGGCTGTTTTGGCGCTGATGGAAACTCCGGCGATTTTGACGGGCCTCTTGCTGGCGCAAAGTGGTTTGAAGCGCGCAGCAGATGCGCCGGGGGGGCATTTGTGGCGTGAAGTGTTCCTTAATGGCTCGGTTGTGCTGTTGCTCGGGGCGTTTGCCGTGGGCCTAATTGTCGGCAAAGAGAAATATGAGGCGATTGCCCCTGTCTTCACCACGGGCTTTTCCGGCATGCTCTGCCTTTTCCTGCTTGATATGGGGCTGATCGCGGTGCGTCGTTTGCGTGAGAGCCGGGCGATGACGCTGCGCCTGGCAAGTTTGGGCATCGCGCTGCCGCTGTTGAATGGCGGCATCGGCCTTACAATTGGTGTGCTGCTTGGGCTGGGCGCGGGGACAAGCGCCGCCTTTGCAATGCTGGCGGCCAGTGCGTCGTACATCGCCGTTCCCGCAGCGATGCGCATGGCGCTGCCCAAAGCAGATCCGGGGATTTATCTATCCATGTCACTCGCCGTGACATTTCCGTTCAATATTGTGGTCGGTATTCCTTTATTCGCCGCGCTGGCTGCGCGCTTTGCCGGCTAGGAGGGCCTGATGGTTCAACTCGTTAAACGTAAACGCATTGAAGTGATGGCCGACGCGCCTTTGTGCGAATGGTTGGCAGAACGCGCCGCGCACGTGGGTATTGTGCATCACAGCCTGGCCAGCCTTGCGGCAGGCGCGGGGCAGGGTGGTGCGTGGCGCGATGAAGATGTGTCTGGCGCGGTTGCGAAGCGGCTTTTTATAGCGATTGCCAGCGCCGAGAAGGCCGATGCCTTTTTAGATGCGCTCGCGCCGCATCTGGATGAATATGGTCTGTTGGTGACTTTGGGCGATGTTGATGTGGTGCGTGGAGACCGTTTCTAACGGCTATACGCAAATTGGGGCATTGAAACGGTTGACCTTCCGCATCATCCCGCTATCGGCAGTTGCAGTTATCTTTAGGGGTTTTGGTCATGGCTGAATTCCGCCTTCCTGCAAACAGCAGGATCAACAAAAACGGCAAGGTCCACAAGGCAGAGGGTGCTGCGCGCCCGAAATCTTTCAAAATCTACCGTTATGATCCGGATAGCGGTGAAAATCCGCGCTATGACAATTTTGAGGTGGATCTCGATAATTGCGGCCCGATGGTTCTCGACGCGCTGATCAAAATCAAATCAGAGCAAGATTCGTCGCTGACCTTCCGTCGCTCGTGCCGCGAAGGCATTTGCGGGTCGTGCTCGATGAACATCAACGGCACCAATACGCTCGCGTGCACCAAATCGATTGAAGAATGTGGCGGTGAAGTGCGGATTACCCCGCTGCCGCACATGGAAGTCATCAAGGACTTGGTGCCCGACTTTAAGCATTTCTATGCGCAATATGCGTCGATTGAGCCTTGGCTGAAGACCAAGACGACAACGCCTTCGGGCAAAGAGCGTCTGCAATCGCCGGAAGATCGTGCAAAGCTGGATGGCCTTTACGAGTGCATTTTGTGCGCCTGCTGCTCCACCAGCTGCCCCAGCTATTGGTGGAATTCTGACAAATTCTTGGGCCCGGCAATCCT
>JAGWVG010000290.1 GCA_018970965.1 Alphaproteobacteria bacterium
GACTGAAAAGCGACAATTCCATACCCAGCTGGCCCTGGGTCACGCCATCGCACATGGCAGGAACACCACCTGCCACTTGCGCCGTTGCGCCAACTTCCCGCGCAAACAGCTTAATTGCTTCCGGGTAGCGCCCATAAGGCTGATGCGCTGAAAGCATGTCATTATAGGCGGTTACAATCCCAATATTTGGTGCATGACCATCTTTGATGGTCGCTTGATCCGCTTCTGCAGCGGCAAAACCATGCGCCAAATTGCCGCACGACAAACGGGGCCGGCCAAGCCCTGTCTCTGCTTCACGCGCAATCAAGTCGAGATAACGCTGCCGCCCCGCCCGGCTCTTATCGATGATCCGTGCCGTAACGCGCTCAATGGCCGGATTGAGCTTAGTCATGCCAAGTCACCCCATCGCGTTCGACCAAGGCAATTGCCGCTGATGGGCCCCAACTGCCTGCGGTGTAGGTCTTGGGCTCCAGACCATCATCCGCCCAACCCTTGCGAATGGCATCAATCCAGTGCCACTGCGCCTCCACTTCATCGCGGCGGACGAACAACGTCTGGTCCCCCTCAATCAAATCAAGCAGCAAGCGCTCATAAGCAATGCGCCGCTTTGCCCCAGCAAAGGCATTGGGCATCGAAATGTCCAATGGCACCTCGCGCAAACGCACCCCACCACGGTCAAGACCCGGGCTCTTTGCCATAACCGACAAGCGGATATTCTCCTGCGGCTGAATGCCAATAATCAAGCGATTAGGCACGGCCTTTGCCCCTTGCTTGGCGAAGATGCTGTGCGGCACCGCTTTGAACTGAATTACAATCTCAGTTTTGCGTTCCGGCAAACGCTTGCCCGTACGCAGGTAGAAAGGCACGCCCTTCCAGCGCCAATTGTCGACATGCGCACGCAGCGACACAAAAGTTTCTGTATCAGACTTCCGTCCCAATTCTTCATCATAACCGGGCACAGCCGCGCCCTGAATGGCGCCAGCGCGATATTGACCAATTACGCTATCCCCCGCGCGAAGCGCGCGAAGCGAACGCAGCACCTTTACCTTTTCGTCGCGAATGGCCGTGGCATCAAAGCTCGCAGGCGGTTCCATCGCAACCAAAGCGAGCAGTTGGAGCATATGATTTTGCACCATGTCGCGCAGCGCGCCAGCGCCATCATAAAAGCCAACACGGCCTTCTAAGCCAACTGTTTCGGCCACCGTTATCTGAACATGGTCGATATGGCTGGCATTCCACAACGGCTCAAACAGAACGTTGGCAAATCGTAATGCGAGAAGATTTTGAACCGTTTCTTTGCCCAAATAATGGTCGATCCGAAAAATCCGATCCTCGCTGAACACCCGGGCAACGGCATCATTGATGAGCGCGCTTGTTTCCAAGCTGGTCCCTAACGGCTTTTCCAAACCAATCCGGCTGGTGCCGGATGCCAAGCCACATGCGGACAAGCCAGCAATAGTTTGTTCAAACAGCGACGGTGCGGTTGAAAGGAACATCGCAACGCCGTTGCGCGGCGCACCGACCTTGGCTGCAAGTGCCGGAAAATCATTGGACCGCGTCGCATCCAGCGTTTGATAGCTCAGCCGATCCAAAAAGCCGGGAATAGCTGACTTGCGGTCTGCCGGCAGAAAAGCATCCAAAGCCTTGGCCGCAAAGGCACGAAATTCGGCATCGTCATGCTCCGACCGAGCGGTGCCGATAATCTGCAAATCTTGCGGCACCAGTCCATCAGCATGCAGCGCGCAGAGTGAAGGCAGCAGCATCCGCTGCGACAAATCCCCCGTGGCCCCAAAGAGCACCAGCTTATCGGCCAAAAATGCCATATCTTATCTACCCGTTATATCTCTCATTTTCCCTAGGGGATTTATGCGCATACACAATGATTGTGCATACGGATGCACATGGCTCGCCTAAATTCCTGCGAAAAGGACAGCCGCAAAATCACCGCGATTGCAGGATCCCCAATTGTTCTTGCCCTGTCCGATGGAACAGATTGAAATCTCATGACAGCCTTGTCATGACGCACGAATGATACATGATTTGGCGATTATTGGCGGCGGCATTAACGGAGCAGCAATAGCGCGGGAGGCCGCGCGCAATGGTCTGTCGACCATTTTGTTTGAGCGCGATGACCTTGCAAGCCACACGTCATCTGCATCAACCAAGCTCATCCACGGTGGTCTGCGCTATCTGGAATATTATGAATTTCGGCTGGTCCGCGAGGCACTGCAAGAGCGCGAGCGCCTGCTGCGCCAAGCCCCGCATCTGATTTATCCCTTACATTTCGTGTTGCCGCACGAACATGCGGTGCGCCCCTGGTGGCTCGTCCGGCTTGGTCTGTTTT
>JAGWVG010000291.1 GCA_018970965.1 Alphaproteobacteria bacterium
CTGGCATATCGCGCAGAGCCTGATCCTCGATGAGTTCGACATGACCATCATCAATGAGATGGATGTCGACCATGGCCTGACGGTGCCGCTGTCAATGATGTTCGGGCAACCGGATGCCTGGCCGGTGAAGGTCGTGCCGATTGCCGTCAATGTCGTCACTTATCCGGTGCCGTCCGGAAATCGCTGCTGGGCGCTGGGCGAAGCAATCAAGCGCGCGGTGGAGAGCTTTCCGGAGGATTTGAATGTCCAGATCTGGGGCACGGGCGGGATGAGCCATCAGCTTCAGGGGCCCCGCGCGGGGCTGTTGAACCGTGAATGGGACAATAAATTTCTCGACCTCCTTGAGTCTGACACTGATGCGGCCCGCCATATTCCGCACATCGAATATATCCGCGAAACCGGCAGCGAAGGCATTGAAATGGTCATGTGGCTCATCATGCGCGGGGCGCTTGGGCCCAAGGTGCGCCGCCTTCACCGTCATTACCACATCCCATGCAGCAACACGGCCATTGGCCACATCGTTTTGGAGCCCGAAGAATGAGAATAGCACTCGCAGGCGCAGGGGCCTTTGGGGAAAAGCACCTTGATGGTCTGAAGAATATCGATGGTGTTGAGATTGTTTCAATCATCAGCCGGACGGGCGAACAAGCGGCGGAGACTGCTGCAAAATATGGCGCGAAGCACAGCTCACCCGATCTGGAAGACGCGCTGGCGCGGGATGATGTCGATGCGGTCATCCTCTGTACGCCAACGCAGATGCACGCCGAACAGGCAATTGCATGCATGAAGGCCGGGAAGCATGTTCAAGTGGAGATTCCGCTCGCGGACAGTTGGGCTGATGCGCAAGCCGTGCTGAAGACGCAGCAGGAAACTGGCTTGGTCTGCATGGTGGGCCATACACGGCGCTTCAACCCTTCGCATCAATGGGTGCATAACCGGATCGTCGCGGGCGAACTTGCGATCCAGCAAATGGATGTCCAGACCTATTTCTTCCGCCGGACGAACATTAACGCCAAAGGCGAGCCCCGCAGCTGGACCGACCATTTGCTGTGGCACCATGCCGCGCACACCGTGGACCTATTCGCCTATCAGGCCGGCAAAATTGTGCAGGCCAATGTGATTGAAGGGCCGCACCATCCAGAACTCGGCATTGCGATGGACATGTCGATCCAGTTGAAAAGTGAGACAGGCGCAATTTGCACGCTATCGCTCTCCTTCAACAATGATGGGCCGCTCGGCACCTTTTTCCGCTATATCTGCGACAATGGCACGTATATCGCCCGCTATGACGATCTTGTCACGGGCCGCGAAGAGCCAGTCGATGTGAGCCAAGTCGCCGTCTCAATGAATGGCATCGAGCTTCAGGACAGAGAATTTATTGCAGCGATCCGTGAGGGCCGGGAGCCGAACAGCTCCGTTGCGCAAGTGTTCGATTGTTATCGCGTGCTTGGTGAACTCGAAGCGCAATTGCTGAAATAAGGCGCGCGATGAAGACCGAAGTTGCGATCGTCGGGGCGGGGCCTGCAGGCTTGCTGCTGGGGCATTTGCTGCGTCAGGCGGGCATCGACGTGGTTGTGGTGGACCGTGTATCTGCCGACTATGTCCTCTCGCGCATTCGAGCAGGCGTCTTGGAACGCACGGCCACGGACCTGATGGAACGGCTTGGCCTTGCAGATCGCATGCATGCCGAAGGCCTGCCGCATGATGGCTTTAACTTGGCTGATGGCGAGCGGCTAATCCGCATTGATGTGAAGGCACTCACTGGCAAATCAGTGATGGTCTATGGCCAGACCGAGATCACGCGCGACCTCATGGCCGCCGCCGAGCCACGGGGGCTTGAAGTCATCTATGAGGCGGAGGATGTCGCGCTCCATGATGTAGAGAGCGACAGTCCGTCGCTCACCTACCGCAAGGATGGTGTAGAGCAGAGGATTGAGGCGCGCTTCCTTGTTGGCTGTGACGGGTTTCACGGGCCGTCACGCCAGGCGATCCCCGCCTCAGTCGGCCAGACTTATGAAAAGGTTTATCCTTTTGGCTGGCTTGGCATTCTGGCCGATGTCGCGCCCTGCAATCACGAGCTGATATACGCCAATCATGAGCGCGGCTTTGCGCTCGCGTCCATGCGATCTAATACGCGCAGCCGCTATTACATCCAGGTCCCATTGGACGAGAAGCTGGAAGACTGGTCGGACGACCGGCTATGGGATGAGCTCGCCATTCGATTGGGGCCTGACGCTGCTGCCCAAATGACGCGCGGTCCGGCCATCGAGAAATCGATCGCGCCATTGCGGAGCTTTGTCTTTGAACCGATGCGTCATGGTAGCCTGTTCCTC
>JAGWVG010000292.1 GCA_018970965.1 Alphaproteobacteria bacterium
TGCCGCAAAACTCCCCCTTCCCGATGCCGATATGATTGCCATTTCGGCACATAAATTTGGCGGGCCGCCGGGTATTGGGGCACTTCTGGTCAAAGATTTGGGCCAGCTCAGCCCCAGCGGGGGTCAAGAAAAGGGCTATCGCGGCGGGACTGAGAACTTGCCTGCCATCCTGAGTATGACGGCCGCCGCCGAAGCCGGGCGCGGCTGGCTAAGCCGAGCGGCTGATTTGCGCGAACATCTTGATGCCGCCATTGAGGCTGCGGGCGGCCAGATTGTTGCATCAAATGCGCCGCGCCTCTCAACAATTGGCAGCTATCATATGCCGGGCAAACCCAGCTCCGCCCAGCTGATCCAATTCGATTTGGCAGGAATTTCTGTCTCCGCAGGCAGCGCCTGCTCGTCAGGCACATTGAAAACGAGCCATGTCCTCAAAGCTATGGGCATGGGCGAGGAAGAGGCCAGCGAGGTAATCCGCGTCAGCTTTGGGCCCGAGACAAGCCGGGCTGATATTTATCGCTTCGTTGAGACATGGCAGCGCATCCGCGGATGACTCTCTATCTTGATTATCAGGCGACAACGCCGCTGGCGCCCGAAGCCTATGCAGCGATGCGGCCTTGGCTCGAAGAAAAATTCGCCAATCCGCATTCCCCGCACAAAATGGGGCGAGAGGCAGCTGCGGTTGTTGAACTGGCACGCGCGCAAATCGGCGCCTTGCTGCCCAAAGGCGGAAAACTCTATTTTACCAGCGGCGCGACGGAGGCGCTGAACTGGGCGTTGCGCTGTGCGGGCGATGTGCGCGCTGGGCTGGCGATTGCGGCAACCGAACATGCCGCGGTGCGCGATACAGCCCACTGGCTGGCCAGCTCTGGCCGCGCGCTGATGGAAATGCCGGTCAACGCAGCAGGCTTGGTTGATCCCACCATCTCGCTGCCGACAGGCACTGGGCTGGTTGCGACGATGCTCGTCAACAACGAAATCGGCGCGATCCAACCCATCGCAGCGCTTGCCGACCGTGCGCATGCGGCGAATGCCCTCTTCTTGTGCGATGCCGTGCAAGGCTTTGGCCGAATGCCCATTCCGGAAGGACCGGATCTCATCGCAATCAGCGCACATAAGATCCATGGGCCCAAGGGAATTGGCGCCTTGTGGGTGCGCGATGGCGTACCGCTGACGCCGATGATCCATGGCGGCGGGCAAGAAGGCGGTTTGCGGTCAGGAACCCTGTCGCCCGCGCTATGCGCCGGCTTTGGCGCTGCCGCTCAGTTAGCGGCGGACCGCATGACCGACGATGCGGCACATATTGCGCGGCTCTGGGAAATCGCGTTGGCGATGTTGCCGACGGGCTGGGAAATAAACGGGTCCACAACCCAGCGCTATAAAGGCAATCTGAATATCCGACGCGACGGTCTGGATGTCGCGCGGCTGATATCTGATCTGCGCAGCATCGCATTTTCTGCAGGCTCGGCCTGCGCCAGTGGTTCGGGACGGCCCAGCCATGTGCTGCGCGCCTTGGGGCTAAGTGACGCGCAAGCCCGCTCTTCGGTGCGCATCGGCTTTGGCCGCTACACGACCGAAGATGATTTGCGCTTTGCGCTCAACCAGATATTCGTGGCGTCAGACCAACAAGGACAGGCGTTTCAATGATTCGGGTCCGTTTCCTCACTGCAAATGGCCAAGAAATTGAGGCAATGGCTGATACTGGCCAAACGCTCTTGGATGTCGGTCAAGCGGCAGGCCTTCCGCTAGAAGGCACATGCGAAGGGCAAATGGCCTGTTCCACCTGCCATGTCATATTAGAAGCCAGTTGGTTTGATCGGCTGCCGCGGGCCAGCGAAGATGAAGAAGATATGATTGATCTGGCCGCAGGCGCGACGCGATATAGCCGCCTCTCCTGTCAGATCATGCTGACTGATGAGATGGATGGCTTGACGGTGCGCGTGCCGGTGGAAAGCCACAATATGCAAGGCCGCTAACTCAGCGCCACATCTCCGCCCCTTGCCCTTTCTGCATTGCAACGCCATATGCCCGCCCGGGAGTCGGGCGGACGTGGTCTTCGCCAACCTGGTCAGGTCCGGAAGGAAGCAGCCACAACGAATTCGCCGCGGGTCGTTCCGGCTCCCACCGCATCCCCAGATCGTTCGTGTGGGATGCCACTATCCCTTCGACATTCGATCTTATTCACCCTAAGACAGGCGCATGTCCGAAGACACTGACATGCATGACGATATGGGCCCCGGTTTTGATTTGGGCGGGCCGCCTGTGCAAGCGGCCGTGTCCGCTGCAGCTGCCCCATTGGCTGTGCCCAGCCCAGCTCCG
>JAGWVG010000293.1 GCA_018970965.1 Alphaproteobacteria bacterium
TGCAGTGTATCTGCCCCGATGACGCGCCCGATGAGCAGATAAAAGCCAATTTCTTTTAAAGTTTTGCGGCTGAAGATGCCTGCGACATAGCCCAGCATCGCGACCAACCAGAGGGGCAGCAGCAGCAAACGCCACGGCGCGCGATGAAATGCTGCAAAAATCAAAAAGGGCGTGTAGGTCGCGTATTTCGTCAACGTCCGGTCAAGGTCGAAAATTGCTACAGCCATATTGCCCCCCTATGTCCGCTTTGAGGCAAAAACGTGACCAAAAATAAAGCCCCAATAACATCCAAAGGCTGGACAGCGATTGTCCTTGCAGGGCAGCGGCCCGGTGTGGATCCACTGGCTGCGCATTTTGGCCATAGCTGGAAGGCGCTTGTCCCCATTGCTGGCGAGGCGATGGTGACGCATGTTGTGCGAACCTTATCAGCCGTGCCGAATATCGCGCGCATCCTTGTGTTGGCGCAAGATGTATCGGTGTTGCAGGCGGCCGTGGAGGCGGGCGGGTGTGCCCAATTGCGCCCCAGCCATCAGGGCATTTCGACAAGCATTTTGGCCTATGCAGGCGACGAAGAAGCGCCTTGGCCTGTCTTGGTAACAACAGCGGATCACCCATTGCTTACACCAGACATGGTGACAGAATTTTTGATGAAAGCCAGTGCCAGCGCGGCGGACGTGTCAGTTGCGATGGTTGAAAAGAACGTCATGTTATCCGCTTATCCTGATAATAAGCGCACATGGCTGCGCTTTCGCGATGGCCATTGGTCTGGCGCTAATCTGTTTGCGTTGCACAGCGATCGCGCACGTGCGGCATTGACCCTCTGGGCGTCGGCAGAGCAGGATCGCAAGCAGGCGTGGAAGCTCTTCCTCCATTTTGGGCCGCGCCTCGCGCTAAGAGCATTGACGCGCAGCATTGGTCTTGGGGCCGCGCTAGAGCGCGCGGGTGAGCGTTTGGGCCTTTCGGCACGCCTTATCTCAATGTCGGTGGCCGAGGCGGCGATTGATGTCGACAAGCCCAGCGATCATGCGCTGGCGACTGCCATTCTCAAACATCGGTTAAATCAGGCGTAGACGGCGCGAGACAGCGCCAAGCGAGCCCCGATCGGCATAAGGCAAAGCCCAGCGGCAACAGGCCCATAAGGTTGCCAGAAGCAATGTGAGCAACAGCGGCAATGCCAGTGCAAGGGGAAGCAAGTTGAGGGCGAGGCCTACCCCAAAGCCCGACATGGAAACACCAAGCGCGCGCGCAGCGGTGCTGGCAAAGGGGCGCGCAAAGGGTTGCAGGGCTTCGTGCCGCCACAATTGCCAAACAGGTACCGACGATGTGGTTATCAGGCCTGCAGCCACGGCCAATGCCATTGCGCTCAGCCCGCCAGATGGGAGAAGCAATAGGCCCAACATCAGAGATAACATCAGGCCCAGCGCGCTGCCGACATATTGGCTGGAATAGCGCGACACGACTTGCTGAATGGGGGCGGCCGCACCTGTTACAGCTTCCCCCAACCGCGCCAGCAACAGCAAGGTCAGGGCAAATTTTGCTGTCTGCATTCCAGCGCCAATGGCCTCCAGTAGCGTGGGCCCGCCTGCAATCATGACCAGGCTCACGGGCAGCGCGATCACCAGCGAGACGCGCGTTGCAAAGCCGTAAATGGGTTCAACGGCGGCTTTGCCGCCGCGGCTCGCTGCCGAAGCCATAGGGGACAGGACATAGGCAAAGGCAAGGCGGATCATCTGAACGACCGAACTCAGCTTGCGCGCCAAGGCAAATTGCGCGCCCGCAATGGCCCCTGCTGCCCCGGGGAGAAGCGCGTTCAAAGCCAAGGTTGGGGCATCGCTGAACAGCCGTGCAACCAAATTGGCAGGCATGACCGAAATTCCCGCAAGCCAGCTTTCCCGCCAGACGCGCTGGTGCGATGGACCGGAGGCAAGCAACGATAGATCATAATTGCGCGCCAAAAGCCGGATGCACAGACCGCAAATCAAAATCAGCGAAAGGATGTGCGCGTAAAACAACGCCATCGTCCCAAAGCCCGCAGCCCATAACCCCGCAGCTGCGAGCAGCCGGGCGATTTGTTCCCAAAAGAGGCGCAGGCGAATTTCAGCGCCAAAGACTTGTCGGGCGCGCAAGGCAGATGTGCCGATTTCGACAAAGGCCCAAAGCGGCAAAGTCCATGCAAAGACTTGAATAAAGTGGATCAGTTGTGCGGCATCGTGGTCCGCGGCGTTGAAAAACTGGGCTAGCTGCGGCGCGAACATGTCTGCCACAACAGCTACAGCCAGTGTCGGCCCGACACCTAACAGAAC